>JAJYAC010000085.1 GCA_021779735.1 Actinomycetes bacterium | reverse complement strand
ATTTGAAAGTCATCCAACCCAAAGCCGAGCGTGTGGGTAAAGCGGTGGCGGTAGGACTCGCTCACTTGTGCAACAGCTTGCCGACGCCGATCGAGAGGAAGTAGAAAACGGTCAGTGGGGTCGCGAGAGCGAGCATCGAGAGCGGGTCGCCACTCGGGGTAAAGACTGCCGAGGCCACCGTGATCGCGATGAGGGCGTATCGCCACGAGCGCAGCAGTTGACGCGGCGTCACGACGCCCGCGAGCTCGAGCGCGACGAGCACGATCGGGAACTCGAAGGTGATGCCGAAGATGAACATCATCATCAAGAACAGACCGAGGTACTGGTTGGGGTTGTAGTCCGAGATGAGGCTCTTGCCACCAATGGACTGCAGGAACGCGATCGCGTGACCAAAGCTGAAGTAGGCCACGGCCACTCCCCCGGAAAAGAACACGACCGACGCCGCCACGAAGGGCACCGCGTAGCGGCGCTCCTTGGACTTGAGCCCCGGCGTGATGAATCGCCACGCGTGCCAAAACACGAACGGTGACGAGAAGAAGAGGCCCCCGAAGAAGGCGATCTTGACGCGCAGGGTCAGACCGTCGAGGGGATTCGTGACGAGGAAGGTGCAGTGGCGTGGCAGGGCCCGGCAGTAGGGATCTTGTAGAACGCGCAGGATCTCGGGGTAGATCATGAACGACACCACGCCAGCGACGAGCACTGCGGCCGCGCTCTGGAGAAATCGTCGGCGCGCCTCACCTAGGTGCTCGGCCAGCGTCATGCCAGCGACGGCCTTGCGGAAGTTCGACATGGTCGCCTAGTTCAGTGACGGATCGGGCGACGTCGCAACGTCGGGCGGGGTCGGGGGCATGCGATGCGTCGAGTCAAAGACCGGTCCCGTCCAGCGCGACTCTTCGGATTCGGGGCTCTCCGACGTGTCAGTGGGCCCGGACGCCTCGGAGGCGACGTCGCGATCCCCGAAGCTCGCGGCGCCGCGCTGGTCGGCTCGATCGGCGAGTTCGTTGAGCAGGTTCACTGGACTACGCGCCAAGCGCGCGAGGTCGCCGGTGCTCGGCAGGTCGGGAATGACCTCGCGAACCTCAGACTCGACCTTCTCCTGAAGACGCTTGAGAGCTCGCCAGCTCGCGCCGAGCTTGTGGGCAACTTCGGGTAGCTTGTCCGGCCCCAGCAGGATCATGACGACGGCCACGATCACCAGGATCTTGATCGGACTCAGGGAGAACACGAGTCCATTGTAGGGGCGCAGGCCCGAGGGACCTAGAGAAAACCAAGGCGCGACAGCGGCCAGATGCGTAAGAACGCCTTGCCGACGATGTCGCTGCGCGGCACGACACCCCAGACCCGACTGTCGCAGGACTGCGGGTGGTTGTCACCCATCATGAAGTAGGAGTTGGCCGGCACGGTCACCTGTCCAATGGGCGAGCCGAGGGGCTCGTAGTGGGTCCAGTTCTCCACGAGCGGCGCGCCGTTGACGTAGATCGTGTTGCCCCGCGAGGTGAGGTGATCTCCCGGCAAGCCAATGACGCGCTTGACGAGGTCGGCGACGGGGTCCGAGCAGGCGGCGGCAACCCCCTGGGGAGCCTTGAAGACGAGGATGTCACCCCGGTGAATCGTGCCGAACTGGACGCTCAGCTTCGAAACGATGATGCGATCGCCGATCATCAGTGTGGGCTCCATCGAACCCGACGGGATGAAAAAGGTTTGGATGACGTAGGTGCGCATGAAGAACGACACCGCGAGGGCTACAAGGACAATGCTGCCCCACTCGACGAGAAGACGGCGCGTGTGCTTGCGACGTGGCCGCGCGTGCTCGGGCTCCGAGGGTTCCCCCGGGACGGAGTCGACGGGAGAATCCGTAATGTCAGCCACGAATAGAGGCTAGTCGCGTCGTTCGTGGCGTTCGCGTCGCTCCAGGGAGTCAAGGAGGCGCTGGAATCGTTCATCGTGGTTCTTGAAGGGATCCTTCAAGAGGACGGTGCGCTGCATCTCGTCGTTGAGTTTGAGGTGCACCCAGTCCACCGTGTAGTCGCGTCGCCACTCCTTGGCGGCCTTGATGAAGGAACCTCGCAGATGCGCTCGGGTCGTTGACGGTGGACTCTGAGCGGCGAGGGCCACCTGCTCGTCACTGACCATGCGCTGAAAGTGACCGCGCGCCTGGCGTCGGTAGTAGAGACCGCGCGTGAGATTCGTGTCGTGATAGAGCAGGTCGACCAGCGCGACCCGCGGATCCGTGAGGCCGACGCCGTGACGTTCGCGTTCGCGATCGATGACTTGGAGTTTGGCGATCCAGTCGACGCGGTCGGCGAGGCCCATGGGATCAGAGCGGTACTGCTCGATCACGTCGCGCCACATCGCGATCGCCCGCACTTGGTCCGCGGGCAGACTGCGCCGCTGGGCGAAGAGCTCGGCCCGCTCGCAGAGATCCTCTTGGATCTCCAGGGCCGTCATGTCACGACCGTTCACGAGCTTGATCGGCTCCTTGCTCCAGAGGTCGTAGGAGATGTCGCGCAGCGCGTTGATGGGTGAGGCGATGTTGAAGTCGCGCAGCACGGTCGTGCGGTCTTCGATCATGGCGAGCACCACCGACGCGGTGCCCACCTTGAGAAACGTCGCGTACTCGTTCATGTTCGAATCGCCCACGATGACGTGTAGGCGCCGGTACTTCTCGGGATCGGCGTGAGGCTCGTCGCGAGTGTTGATGATGGGACGACTTCGCGTGGTGGCCGAGGAGATGGACTCCCAGATATGTTCGGCGCGCTGGCTCATCGAGTACGTGGTGCCCTTGGCGTTGGTGACGATCTTGCCGGCTCCGGAGAAGATCTGACGACTGATCAAAAAGGGAATGAAGACCTGCTCGAGCCTCGTGAGGTCCTCGATGCGCTCGATGCAGTAGTTCTCGTGGCAGCCGTAGGAGTTACCCGAAGAGTCGGTGTTGTTCTTGAAGAGGTAGATGTCGCCACGAATTCCCTCGTCGACGAGTTGTTCTTGGGCGTAGTCCACCAGTTCGCGCAAAATCGTCTCGCCCGCCTTGTCCTGAGCGACGAGGTCGTCGAGTGAGTCGCACTCGGCCGTGGCGTACTCCGGGTGGCTACCGACGTCAAGGTACAGGCGGCTGCCGTTTTCGAGAAAGACGTTGCTCGATCGACCCCACGCCACCACCTTGCGAAAGAGAAAGCGAGAGACCTCGTCGGGGCTCAGACGGCGCTGACCGCGCAGCGAGAACGTGATGCCGTACTCGGTTTCTACCCCGAAGATTCGGCGCAGCACGAGCGCTAACCGGCCAAGATCTCACTCACGACGTCCACGTGCAGGCGGACGAACGTGCGTCGCACGCCTCGATCCTCCAGAACGCCGACTTCGAGCGCGTTGGCCGGGATGGTGCGATCGGGGCCCGCGAGGGCGCTCACCGCGTGACGCAGAGTCTCGGCCAACGTGGTCGGCTCGTGGTAGAGAGCCGCGTAGCGGGCCTTGACCGCCTCGGCGTCGCCGCCCAGAATCGCGAAGTGCTCCTCGTCGGAGATCGTTCCCTCGTAGGCGACCTGGTAGAGCTTCGTCTGATGGAACTTGTTACCCAGCTGGGCGACGAGAATTTCTACCTCGAGCGGCTTGGGACCCTCAGAGAACATGTCGCCCATGTGCTGGGCGTAGTAGTTCGACAGGGCCTTGGCGTCGACGTCGTCTCGCGAGTAGGTAAAACCCGTCGAGTCGGCCCAGCGAATGCCGGCTTCGCGAAGACGATCGAACTCGTTGTACTTGCCCACGCCGG
>JAJYAC010000084.1 GCA_021779735.1 Actinomycetes bacterium | reverse complement strand
GGATGACGAAGAAGTGCTCTTCGCGCACGAGGGTGCCGAAGCGGTACTCGCAGAACCCGTAAGACACGGCGCGCTCGTAGTTCACGCTCAGCCCGGTCGTCTCGGTGTCAAAGCCCACCACGAACTCGGGCACCTGTGTCCACTTCTTCACCACGGCTCAACCTTCTCAGGCCCCAGTGACACGCCCGAATCTCACGAATCTACTTCGTGAGCGTAAATCATCGCCCACGCGAAGGGAAAAGGCGATGGCCTGCGGTCTCGAGCCCGCAGCGTGACGCCGGAATCTCAGGAGTCACCGAGCAAGCGCTCCTCGGCGATCGAGTTGCCGCCGTCGACCACGAGACACTGTCCCGTCACGTAGGACGCAGCGGGACTGGCGAGGAAGGCAATGACGGCCGCGACCTCCTCAGCCCGCCCGCTTCGCCGTAGCGGCGTGGCCTCGCCCTGGCGCGCCTCGTGCGCGGTCTGAGAGCCCGTGGCGATCCAGCCCGGGGCCACGGCGTTGACGGTGACGTGGCGCGACGCGTAGTCGAGGGCCAGGGCGCGCGCCAGTCCCACGAGTCCGGCCTTGGCGGCAGCGTAGATCGGCTCGTGACGCATTGCCATCACCGGTCCCGTGACGCTCGCGACGAAAACCGCGCTCCCCCCTCGCTCGGCGAGTGCCGGCAGGCTCGCGCGCGCGACGTGAAACGCGGTGTCGAGGTTGCGCGCGAGTCCCGCGCGCCACTGGTCGTCGTCGAGTTCTTCGAGGGCGCCCGTCGAAAAGCGCGGGTCGCTCTGGGAGGTCATGCCCGCGTTGTGCACGAGGGCGTCGAGACGTCCCCACGTGCGCGTCGCCACCTCGACGGCCTCGCGCGCGTGCGCGGAGTCCGTGAGGTCGCCCACGAGGCCACGAGCCTGCACGCCGAGATCCGCGAGTTCATCGACGCGCTCGAAGATGCGCGGGGTCGTCGCGGTGAGAACCAGCGACGCGCCGAGCGCGCCGAGCGCGCGGGCGCTCGCGAAGCCAATGCCCGTGGGGCTACCCACCCCGGTGATCAACGCCACGCGCCCGTCGAGATCCCACGGTCCTAGATTCACGCGACTCCCTTCGTCGCGTAATGCTACTGAGGCGAGTTGGCTCGCACGTCGGGCCAGGGCCCGCGCTCGATGAGGGCCGCCACCTTCCGCGCTGCAACGGCCGGCGAGAACAAGAAGCCCTGGGCGCAGTCACAGCCCAACGCGCGCAGCTGCTCGAGCTGGGCGAGCGTCTCGACGCCCTCGGCCACCATGGTGATTCCGAGGCGATCGCCGAGGGACACGACCGCCTCGAGCAGCGTGTCGTTGTGTTTACTCTCAAAGGTGGGGCTGACGAAGTAGCGGTCGATCTTGATGATCGAGGGCTCTAGTCGCACGAGGTAAGACAGCGAGGAGTAGCCGGTGCCAAAGTCATCGAGGGCGACGCCGACGCCGAGCGCCGCCAGCTCCTTCAAGGTGCGCAGTGCGTCGTGGGCCTCGTTGATCATCACGCTCTCGGTGATCTCGACGATGAGACGGCGCGGTTCGAGACCGCTGCTGCGTAGCGCGTCGGCGACCGTTGCCACGAGGTCCGGTCCCTCGAACTGCGTGGCCGAGAGGTTCACCGTCACGTAGGGCGCGTCGTGGCCGCGCGGCACCGGCCAGGACGCGGCGGCGTTCGTCGCCGCGCGCAACGCGAACTCGCCGAGCTCGAAGATCTGCCCGCCGCGTTCGGCGAGGGGAATGAATTCAGTGGGCGCGATCGCTCCGCGCGTGGGGTGCTGCCAGCGCATCAGCGCCTCGAATCCCACCACCCGGTAGGTCGCGAGGTCGATGATCGGCTGGTAGTGCATGGTCAGATCACCCGCGCGCCGAGCCTGGTGCAGTTCCTGGGTGAGGGCGAAGCGATTGGCCGCCACCTGGTGCAGGTCGGGCGTGAAGACGGCGTGACGACCCTTGCCCCGGCTCTTGGCCTCGTAGAGGGCCAAGTCGGCGCGCTGAACGTACTCGCTCGCCGCCACGTCGTGATCGTCGAACACGGCGATACCCACGCTCGCGAACTGGCGAAAGTGCAGACCGTTGAAGTCGAAGGTCTCGCCAAGCACGCTAAGGAGTCGCTCGGCGATCTGGTCGGCCTCGCTCGCGTCGTGGAGCTCTTCGGCGAGGTAGAAGAACTCGTCGCCGCCAAAACGCGAGAGCGAGTCGGTGGAGCGTGTCACCATCGCGAGGCGCTGGGCAACCCCGCGAAGCACCTCGTCGCCCACGAGGTGGCCGTGCGTGTCGTTGACGCCCTTGAAGTCATCGAGGTCCACGAGCAACACCGCGCCGGTGGAACCGGTGCGCCTCGCACGCGCGATCGCGTGCACGAGGCGGTCATCGAAGAGCGCCCGATTGGCCAGGCCCGTCAGGGGATCGTGCAACGCCTGATGCGAGAGCATCTCGGTCAGCGCGCGCTCTTCGGTGATGTCGCGCGCCGACAGCACCGCGTAGAGCAGACCACCCCCCTCGTCTCGCGCGGCGTGCTTGGAGACCTCTACGACAATGGTGTGCCCGTCGCGATGCACGTAGCGCTTGACGTAGCGGATCTGGTCGGAGGCGCCGCTCACCAGTCGCTGGTGCGCCTCCTCGGTGATCTCCAAGTCCTCGGGGTGGGTGTAGGGCGGCCAGTGCGGCGTGAGAATCTCCTCGCGCGAGCGACCGATCAACTGACAAAACGCGTCGTTGACGGCGATGACCTCGTCGTTGAGGCCCGTGAAGATCATGGGGGCCATGTTTCCCTCGAAGGCGATGCGAAAGCGCTGCTCGGACTCGCTCAGGGCGAGCTGCGCGCGCGTGAGAGATTCCATCGCCAGCGTCGTCTCGGCGAGGGCCACCTGGGTCGCGGCGACGGCGTTGACGTGATCGAGGCCGATCTCGATCTCGTGCACCAACTCCTCGTAGCGCGCGACCGCCTCGGCGTCGAACGCGTAGCGGGCCCGATCGTAGAGGGTGAGAACGGCTTGTCGACCGCAGAGGTGTAGGGGTATCGCCATGGACGAGCCGAGGTGAAACGCACGAGCGCGCTCGCGCCACACGTCAAAGCCGCTCTGGGTATCGAGGTCGTTGGCCACCTGGGTCTCGTCGCGTCGTAGCGCGGTGCCCGTGGGGCCCTGCCCGCTGGCTTTGGTGTCCCACCACGAGACGATGTCCTCGTAGAGGTACTCCGTCGTTCCCGCGGCGTAGGTCACGCGCACGCCACCCTCGCTGCCCGCCTCGCCCACCCAGGCCAGCGCCAGGCCACCGGACTCCACGAAGATCTCACAGACGCGCCGCAAGCACGTCGCCTCGTCGTGACCGGCGAAGATCGTGTGCGTGATCGCCGAGGCGATGGCGAGCTGGCGGCGACTGTTCACGAGTTCGGTGATGTCGGCGAACACGGTCACGGTACCTGAGAAGTCGCCCTCGTCAAAGAGCGGGAAGGTGTCGCTGCGCAGCCAACGGCGGGCCTGGGTCCAGTTCTCGGTGCCCAGTATGTCGCCCAGGAGGGGTTCGCCGGTACGGGTGACGACCGCCGCGGGCATCTGCGACGACGGCCGCGGTGAGCCGTCTTCGTTGATGGAGTCCCACACGTGATTTGCCGACGCGAGGCCCACGAGCTCGCTGCGGCTCACGCCGAGCACCGCGCAGGCCGTCTCATTGCAGTCAACAATCACGCCCGCGCTATCTCGCAGGATCACGCCGGTGTGGGAGGACTCGAGAATCTCGGCGAAGTCGACCAGGTCCGTCAGCGATCCCGAC
>JAJYAC010000083.1 GCA_021779735.1 Actinomycetes bacterium | reverse complement strand
CTCCCTCGGGTCGCTCGTGCCCGCGGACGTGCGACTGCTCAGTGTCGACGAGCTCGAGTGTGATGAGGCGGTCTTGACCGGCGAGTCTCTGCCCGCGGTCAAAGACGCCGACGCTCCCGCCATCGAAGGTGGCCCCCTGACCAACTGCGCCTACATGGGCACCATCGTGCGCCAGGGCTCGGCCACGGCGATGGTGGTGACGACCGGCGCGCACACGTCCTTTGGCCACATCGCCGCGGGCTTGGCCGAGAGTCAGGTGCGAGGATCCTTCGAAGTTGGTCTGGGGCGCTTCTCACGCTTTCTCTTCGCGGTGGCCGCCCTGCTGACCGTCTTCATCTTCGCGATCAACCTCGCCCTCTCGCGGCCCCTCATCGACGCTCTCTTGTTCTCCCTGGCCATCGCGGTGGGCATCGCGCCCGAGATGATGCCCGCGATCGTCACCGTGAGCCTCTCAACCGGCTCGCGCGCGCTCGCACGCAAGAAAGTCCTCGTCAAGCACCTCGTGGCGATCGAGGACCTCGGCAACATCGAGGTCCTCTTCACCGACAAGACCGGCACGCTCACCGAGGGACTCATCACCTTTGAGAGCGCCGTCGGCGACACGCTCGCCGCCTCGGACCGGCCCTTCGTGTTGGGACTGCTCTGCAACGAGGCGAGACAGTCGGGCACCGGCGCGACCGGGGGCAACGCGCTCGACGAGGCGCTGTGGGTGGCCCTAGCGGCGCGCGCGGGCGACTCCCCACGCGGCGAACTGGACTCCTATGAGCGTCTCGACACGCTGCCCTTTGACCACGAACGCCAGATGGTTTCAGTGGTCGTGGCGCGCGAGGGAGAAGGTCTGCTCGTCACCAAGGGTGCGCCCGAGGTCGTCCTTGAGCGCTGCGTCGACGTGACGGCGCCGTCGCGCGAGGCTCTCGAGGAGCTCTTCGCGAGGGACGAGAGGGTCATCGCCGTGGCGAGTCGGCCAGTGGCACCCGCGACGCACCTCACCGCCGCCGACGAGCACGACCTGCACTTCGAGGGTTTTCTCACCTTCGCCGATCGGCCCAAGGACGACGCGGGACCCGCCATCGCCACGCTCGAGAAGTTGGGCATCGACGTCAAGATCATTACCGGCGATAACGGCACGGTCGCGGCCAAAGTCTGCGCGGACATTGGCCTTAACGTCACCGGAACACTCAGCGGACTCGAGGTGGCGGCGCTCTCGGACGACCAGCTCTCGGCGGCGATCGCGCGCACCACGGTCTTCGCGCGCATCTCTCCCGAGCAGAAGTCGCGCATCATCAACGTCGCGCGTCGCGCCGGACGCGACGTCGCCTACTTGGGCGACGGCGTCAATGACGCGGTCGCCCTCCACCACGCCGACGTGGGCATCTCGGTGGATTCGGGCAGCGACGTCGCCAAGGACGCCGCGGACGTCGTCTTGCTCGACAAGAGCCTCGGCGTTCTCGCCGAGGGCGTCATGGAGGGCCGGCGCATCTTCGCCAACACCATGAAGTACGTCTTGATGGCGACGTCGTCGAACTTCGGCAATATGTTCAGCGCAGCGGGAGCGTCCGCGTTTCTCAGTTTTTTGCCGATGCTGCCCTCACAGATCCTGCTCAACAACCTGCTCTACAACGCTGGCCAGCTCGTCATACCCACCGATCACGTCGACGACGAGGCACTGGCGCGACCCGCCGCGTGGGATCTACGCCACATCCGCCATTTCATGGCGGTCTTCGGCCCCATCAGCTCGATCTTTGACTTCGCCACGTTTTGGATCATGTTGCGCGTCTTGCACGCCGGTCACGTCGAGTTTCGCACGGGCTGGTTCGTCGAGTCGATCGCCACCCAGACGCTCGTGGTCTTCGTGATTCGCACCCGCCGCGTGCCCTTCTTTCGCAGCCGCCCCAGCGGAGCGATGATGTTCGTGCCCACGGCCGCGGCTCTCGTGGGCGCGCTCGTGCCCTACACGGGGCTCAGTCACCTCTTTGGCTTCGCGCCACTACCGGCGCGCTTCTTCTTCTTGCTCTTCGCCCTCGTGGCGACGTACCTCGTGCTCGTCGAAGTGGCTAAGGCTCGCTTCTTTCGGATCCGCGAGCCTCTGCGCGTCGTGCCCTCAACCCACTCTCAGCGTCAGACGCGCCGACTGGCCAAGCGGGCCTCGCGCTTCGTCATCCACCTGCCGGGTCGCTCGCGCTAGGCGCCTACCATTCGTCGAGAACGAGCAACTCCTGACTCGCGTCGTCGAGGATGCGCGTGCGAGCGAACGTCGCGAGGCTCTCGCGCTGGGCCGGCGAGCGCAACAGGGTCACCGTCACCACCAGGCCCGCGCCGGCGAGTACCGCGCCGATGAGAAAGGGCACGTGGTAGCCGGCGATTGCCGCGGCCGCGGCGCCACTGCCGTGGGCTAGGTGCGAGGCAGTCGTACTGGCGGCCAGCGTGCCCATCACCGCGAGGGCCGTCGAGGAGGCGAGCCACATCGAGACGTTGACGATGCCTGAGGCGAGTCCGGCGTCCTCACGGGGCACGTCGGCCATCGCGATAGTAAGAAGCGGCACCGCCGAAATGCTCATGCCCACGCCCAACAGCACGAAGGCCGGCAACACCGAGACGAGGTAGGACGAGTGCACGTCCGTGCGCGTGAGCATCACGAGCCCAGCCACCACCGCGCCCAGGCCGGGCACGAGGAGGCGCATCGCGCCAAATCGCATGAGCAGGCGACTCGTCGCCCCCAGGGACATGGCCGCCATCACGAGAGACATGGGCAAGAACGCGAGTCCCGTCGACAGCGGGCCGAAGTGCAAGATCCGCTCGAGATAGAGAGCGCCGAAGAAGAACACCGCGTACATCGCGGCAAACGCGAGCCCGCGCACGACGCTTGAGGCGCTCAGGCTGCGCAGACGAAAGATCCGAAGCGGCACAATGGGGCGCGCGACGCGTGACTCCCAGGTGAGAAACGAGGCGAAGAGCACGAGGGAGAACCCGAGCGAGGCCACGGTGTGTGCGGAGAGCCAGCCGTAGCTCGAAGCCTTCACGATGCCGAAGATTCCCGTGAGCAGGGAGCCCGTTAGTAGCAGCGATCCCGTGACGTCGAGCCCGTGTCGCACGCCCAGTCCCTCGTTCTCGCGGATGAGAATCGATCCGAGCACGAGCGTCGCCACGCCAATGGGTACGTTGATCAAGAAGATCCAGTGCCAACTCACCGACTGGGTCAAGAATCCTCCGACCAAGAGTCCGAGCGAGCCGCCGCCCACGGCGACGAACATGTAGGCGCTCATCGCCTTGGCACGCTCGGCGGCCCCGGGAAACTCGGTCACGATGATGGCGACTATCACCGAAGTGGACACCGCCCCACCCACGCCCTGGACGAAGCGAGCGGCGATCAGCCAGCCCTGGCTCGTGGCGAGCGCGCAGCCTACGGAGGCCGCGGTGAAGAGACCGACGCCGCCGAGGAAGATCTTCTTGCGCCCGAGCAGGTCGCCGAGGCGTCCCGCCAGCATCAAGAAGCTGCCGAAGGCGATGAGGTAGGCGTCCACCACCCAGGTCAGACTCGAGGGCGCGAAGTGCAGGTCGCGCTGAATCGAGGGCAGCGCGACGTTGACAATCGAGCTGTCGAGTGCGTTCATGAGCATCGCGAGGCAGACCACGATGAGCGCCACCCAACGGCGGCGCTCGGAAACCCCTGACTGCGGGTGAGAAAGTGCTGACATATCCCAATTCCTTTCTAGGGAGACGAGTGGCCACTTGCACCTCGATGCAGTATCATCGGGAAGGCCGTATAATCACGATAGCATGAATATCGACACGTCGCTACCATTGT
>JAJYAC010000027.1 GCA_021779735.1 Actinomycetes bacterium | reverse complement strand
CTCACGGTCACTCCTTTGATCTACGTCGACGCTACCTCGGCCCTCGCGCGCCACCCCCGTCTCGCGCTCGCGTATCAGCTCGGCCACCGCGAGTGCTCGTCGTCGCGCCACGCCTTCGAGATCAACTCCCGCCTGACGAGCACGCTCCACGAGGTCGGCGAGCGCCTCACCCCACTCGTCGCTCGCGTCGTGGGCCACCACGCCCAGACGCGCGGCGATCCGCGCCAGTTCGTGGTACAGGCTCAGCGCGGGCGACTGCCAGACGACGCCCTCGAGGGCGCTCTCGCGCGACTTCTCGACGCGCTTGATCTCTTCCCAGTTCGACGCCACGTCCTCGGCGTTGGCTACGACCACGTCGCCAAAGACGTGGGGGTGACGACCCGTCAGCTTGTCACGCACCGCGTCGGCGATCGTCGCGAGCGAGAACAGGCCCTCTTCGTCGGCGAGCTCGGCGTGAAAGACGATCTGAAAGAGGAGATCGCCCAGCTCCTCTTCAACGTGCGCGACCGCCGCGACGTCACCGACGCCGCGCGCGACCAGTCCTTCGAGGGCGTCGAGCGCCTCGTAGGACTCCTCGAGCAGGTGTCGGGTGAGCGACTCGTGGGTCTGCTCGGCGTCCCAGGGACACTCGCGGCGCAGGACGCGGGTGAAGTCCACCAGGTCGTCCATCGCCACGCCCGCGCTACGAGGTCCCTCAACCCACAGCGACGTCAGGTGATCGGCGTCGAAGGTCGCGAGATCGCGAGCGTCGAGTTCGGTGACCACCTCGTCACTGAGGCCCAGGTGGTGCAAGACGGTGACGCGCGCGGTGGGGGCCAGGCGACTCGCGACCATCGCCAGGACCTCGGGCGAGTAAGCCTGGAGCACGAGCAGGGGACCGGGTCCGCGCAGTGGTTCACTCGAGGCCAGCGCGTCCACGACGCGCAGCTCCACCGACATGGGGTCTCGACGCAGGCGAGCGCAGGCGACGTCGATGACCGACACCGCGGGTTCGCACACCACCTCGAGCTCCTCGACGTCGCCCAGGAGTTCGACGGTGCGCTCGGCCACGATCGGTGAGCCGGGCACGACGTAGAGAACTTCGCCGTTCTCTCTCGCGAGCGCCACGAGGTCGTTCACGATGTCGCGGTAGAGATCGTCGAAGGACGCGGCGCGCTCGTAGAAGTCGTCGTAACTCTCCACCGGCGAGAAGGCCTGCGCCGCGGGGTGGCGGCGCGTGCGAAATCGCACGATCGACGCCTCGCGGATCAGACGCGCGGTTCTTTCGGTGAGCAGGTCGCGGTCACCGGGACCCAGTCCGACGACGCGAACGCGACTCACTGATAGGGCGAGGTGGCGGGCGTCGTCAGCAGCGAAGTCGAGTTCACGTCAGCGGCCGGCGGCGTCGCGGGCGCGACCACCATCGCACCCGACGACGTCAGTCCCCAGCGGCCCAGTGACGGGTCGACCTTGATGGCCGCGCGAAAGAGGATCTGCTGCTTGAGCGTGTTGGCCGAACTCGCGTTGAGGGCCTGCAGATCCGCCACCACCGCGCCCTCGGCCTCGCCGAGGGGCGTGGCGGATCGCTTGGTCGGCGCGACGAAGAGGGCGTAGGTAACGCCGTTGGAGCTGATCGCGCGCGGCGTGAGGGGGAATTTGTTCAGCGCCGTCGTGGCCACGTCGGCGCGCACCGTCGCGTACGCGCTCGACGTCGGCGGGTAGCAGCCGTAGGCGCCGCCCTTGGTCTTGGACGAGTCCAGCGAGTACTTGCGCGCCAAGTCGGCCACGCTCATGCCCGCGGCGGCGTCCTTGGCGAAGGCGCCGAGGTCCGTCGTACGCACGACCGCGACCGACACGCAGATCGTGTCGTAGCTGGCGACGTGCGAGTAGTAGTACTTGGTGACGTTCGCCGCGGTGAGAGGTATCGCCGAATTCATCTTCGTCAGCAGATACACCGAGTCGGCCTGGGCCCTGATCTCGCTCGCGCGCATCTCACTCGTCATCGCGGCCAGGGCCTGGGCCGACGTGCCCGGGCAGTTGAGCTGGTGGGCGGAGGCGGCCTGGGTCATCTCTCCCTCGAGCGAGGACTGGGCCTGGGCGAGTTCTGACGCGCTCGCGACGTGGTGAAACGTGGCCGCGACGTAGTTTTCGATCGCCATGCCCTCGACGCGCAAGTTGGTCCAGGCCGCCGCCCCCGAGGCGACGATGGTGTCGGCACCCGCGCCCGGGCCGTAGGACGCTGGGCTCAGCGCGGTGAGATAGCAGTCCAGCGTTGACGAGCCGGCGATGGCCGAGAGCTCCGCGCGCAGGCTCGACGCCGACAGCGTCGCCGCGTCCACCTTCACACTCGCGGTGGCGGTCCACGCCCCGTAGGCACCGGCCCCGACGAAGGCCACGATCAGGAGAACGAGAAGTCGACGCACCCGCCCATGCTACCCAGGGTTTTGCGCCCCCTGGTCGGCGTCGGGCACCACCTCGGCGACGAGGGCCAGGAGGTCGCGCGGCGCGGCCGCGTCGCGCGCGAGTTCGATGCGCACGTCCTTCGTCGTCTCGTCGTACGCCCTCGAGCCAAAGCGTCGACGCACCCGCATCTGCTGGCTGAGGCTCAGCGTGACCGGCCCCATGCGCAACAGCGGGTTAGAGCGAACGCCGACCTTGGCGGGTTGAACCACGAGCGAGGTGATGCCGCGCGTGAGACAGGCGAGGCGCAGTGCCGCGAGGTCGAGCAGTCCTCGCGCGGGCGCGGGCAGCGCGCCGTAGCGGTCGAGCCACTCGGCGCCGAGGTCCTCGAGCTCGCTCTCACTCGAGAGCCCCGCGAGGCGTCGGTAGGCCTCGAGTCGCGCGTCGTCGGCTTCGACGTACTCCTTGGGCAGGTGAGCCTCGCCCGGCACCTCGAGGTTGACCGTGGCGACCGTGACTGGCGTCAACCCCTTCGCGTCGGCGACGGCCTCGGCGACGAGCTGCACGTACAGGTCATATCCCACCGCGGCGACGGGGCCCGACTGGTCGTGACCCAGTAGGTTACCCGCGCCTCGAATCTCGAGATCGCGCATGGCGATCTTGAAGCCGCTGCCCAGCGCGGTGTTGTCGCCGATCGTGCGCAGTCTCTCAAACGCCGTCTCTGAGAGAACCTGATCGGCGGGGTGAAACAGGTAGGCGTACGCGCGCTGGCCCCCACGCCCCACGCGACCGCGCAGCTGGTGGAGTTGTCCGAGTCCCAGGCGCTCGGCCCGATCGACGATGAGTGTGTTGACACTGGGTAGGTCGATGCCGGACTCGACGATGGTCGTGCACACGAGTACGTCGAATCGCCGCTCCCAGAAGTCGATCATGACCCTCTCCAGCGTGCCCTCGTCCATCTGGCCGTGGGCGACGGCGACGCGCGCGTCGGGCACCAGCTGGCCCAAGCGCCGCGCCACCTGGTCGATGTCCGAGACGCGATTGTGTACGAAGAACGCCTGACCCTCGCGCAGCAACTCGCGACGAATCGCCTCGACCACCGCGGCCTCGCTGTACTCGCCCACGTGGGTGAGAATCGGGCGACGGTCGGCCGGTGGCGTCACCACCATCGACAGGTCGCGGATGCCCGCGAAGGCCATCTCGAGCGTGCGTGGGATGGGACTCGCGCTCAGGGTCAAGACGTCGACACCCACCGCGCGAGCCTTGATGGCCTCCTTGTGCGCCACGCCGAAACGCTGCTCCTCATCCACCACGAGCAGTCCCAAGTCTTTGAAGACCACGGACTCGCCCAGCAGGCGGTGAGTGCCCACCACGACGTCGAGGCTGCCGTCGGCGAGTCCGGCCAGAGTGGCCGCTCCCTCGGCGTCGGAGACGAATCGACTCAGCAGTCCCACGCGCACTGGAAACCCGGCGAAGCGCTCGCGCAGCGTGTTGTAGTGCTGGCTCGCGAGCAGCGTGGTCGGCACGAGAACCGCCGCCTGCTTGTTGTCTTGGACGGCCTTGAAGACCGCGCGCAGCGCGATCTCGGTCTTGCCGAACCCCACGTCAGCGCAGACGAGGCGGTCCATGGGCTGGGGCGACTCCATGTCGGCCTTCACGTCGAGGATCGACTGGGCCTGATCGGGTGTGAGCGTGTAGGGAAAGAGGTCTTCCATCTCTCGCTGCCACGCGGTGTCGGGGGCGAAGGCGTGTCCCGTCGCCACCGTGCGCTGGCGGTAGAGGTCGACGAGATCCTGGGCGACCAGGAACGCGGCCGCGCTGGCCTTGGCGCGCGTGCGCTGCCACTCCGCGCCACCCATGCGCGAGAGCGACGGAGCGTCGCCGCCGGAGTAGGGCGTCAAGGCGTCGATCTGCTCAGTGGGCCAGTAACTACGACCGTCCTTGAACTCGAGGACCATGTAGTCGCGCACGGTCCCGTTCATGGCGCGCGTCGTCGTGCCAGAGAATCGGGCGACCCCGTGCTGGCGGTGCACGACGTAGCTGCCGACGGCCAAGTCGTCAAAGAATCCGTCCACGTTGCGCGTGCGCGCGTGCGCGGCACGGTGCGTAGTACGCCGGCCCGTGAGGTCTGCCTCGCTCCACACGACCACGTCCACGTCCTCGAGCGCGAAGCCCGAGGGCAGCGCGCTCACGAGCACGCTCAGGCGCGCCTCGAGGACGTGCGTCGGGTCCGACGTGACGTCGAGCCCCTCAGCGCGCAACTGATCCGCCATGCGCGCCACGGCCGCGGGATTGGATGTGAGCACCACGCCGCGGCGCCGCGCGGGCCACGAGCGCACGTGCGCGGCGATGCGCGCGGCGTCGCCCTGGACCACCGGCGGCGAGGTCAGGGTGAGGTCGCTCGATCCCATCGCGCCGATCTCGATCGCACCGCGCAGGTCCAGCGCGGTGGCGTCAACGTGCAGGAGCGGCACGTCGCTCGCCCCCCACGTCGCACCGACGACGTCGGCGAGTTCACGCTCCTCATCGAGCAGCTCCGCGAGACGGCGCTTCACCCGTTCGGGTTCGACCACGACGAGGCGCGCGTCGCGCACCTCGTCGAGCAGCGTGCGCCGCTCGCGCGCGGCGAACATCATCCAGCCCTCCATGCCGTCGACGAGTTCACCGTCGACGAGACGCTGACTCATCGGCCGCATCCAGGTCTGCTCACGCGCGAGCGACGCGAGGTCGTCGCGCTCTGTCGCCGAAGGAATCCACTCACGCGCCGGCGCAATGGTGACGTCGTCTCGATCCTCGCGCGAACGTTGCGTCGCGACGTCAAAGACCGTGACGCGATCGATCTCGTCGCCGAAGAAGTCCAGTCGGATGGGCTCGTGGGACTGCGCGGGCCAGACGTCGACAATGCCCCCGCGCACCGCGAACTCGGCGCGGTGCTCGACGAGTGACTCGCGCCGGTACCCCGTGGCGACGAGGCGACGAAGGAACTCGTCGCGCTCGAGGCTCTCGCCTCGGCGCAGAACCAGCGGGGAGAGAACCTCACCCGGCGCGAGAATCTGCGACAGCGAGCGAGCCGAGGAGACGATCACGCGCGGGGCCTCGTCACGCGCGAGACGCCAGCGCAGCAGGCTTCGCGCCGCCATGACGCTTGCGTCGGGGCTGACGCGCTCGAGGGGGTGGGTGTCCCAGGCCGGCCAGAGCGCGACGGACTCCTCGCCGAGCAGTGCGGCGAGGGCCAGACTCAGCTGGTCGGCCTCGGTCGAGCTCGCCACGACGGCGACGACGAGCGGGTGATCAAGTCCCAGGGCGGCCACCGCGAGGGGTGTCGCGTAGCTCGAGGGGGCCAGGGCGTCACTGGCCAGGAGCGCTCGAATCGCCGGCGCGACGCGTTCGAGAACCCGTGCGAGCCCGCTCGACTCAGTCACGAGGGGCGTTCACGCGTCGTTGGGCGCCGTCAAATCCCTCGTCGATCAGCGCGTCGATGGCGTCGGCGGCCCGCGCGACACTCTCGTCTCGCTCGGCCTTCTTGGCGCCGCGAAGTCGCGCGAGGACGTAGTCGGCCCCCTCGTCCTTGGTGCGCGGCTTGCCCACGCCGATGCGTAGTCGTCCGAAGTCATTGCTCGAGAGCACTTGGGCAATGGAGCGAAGCCCGTTGTGCCCCGCCAGTCCCCCGCCGCGCTTGAGTTGGATCCGCCCCGCGTCAAGGTCGAGCTCATCGTGCACGACGACCAGGTTCGCGAGATCCTCGAGCGACGTGCGCCGCAACAGTGGCGTCATCGCCGCGCCGGATTCATTCATGAACGTCGTGGGCACGGCCAGAGTCACCGGCCCGCGGGCGGTGGGGATCGTCGCGGTCAGTGCGCGCTGGTGACGTTCGAGGGACAACGTCGCGTGGCGGCGCGCCGCGACGAGGCGCACCGCGTCGCCGCCGACGTTGTGACGACTCGAGTCGTACTCGTCACCGGGATTGGCCAATCCCACGATCAGCAGAACGCTCGCGCTGCCGCGGCGTTGCGACGCGCGCCGCAGCGCCGTCACGATTAGGCGTTGGCTTCGGCCCCGCCGGCCTTCGCAGCGCGCCCGGCGTGGGTGGTCACCACGGAGAGGGCGCCGTCGAGCACCGCCTCCACGCCCGAGGGCAAGACGAGGTCGGCGACGCGAATCGCGCTACCGGGCTTGAGACCCGAGATGTCGACGTCGACGTGCGTGGGGATCTGGTCGGGGCGGGTGCGGATCTCCAGGGAGAAGAGCTGCTGGTCGATCTCCCAGTCAGCGTGGCGCACCTCGACGGCGTCGCC
The DNA here is from genome assembly GCA_021779735.1 of Actinomycetes bacterium. Lineage (GTDB taxonomy): Bacteria > Actinomycetota > Acidimicrobiia > Acidimicrobiales > RAAP-2 > RAAP-2. The sequence continues at coordinate 9,431 of JAJYAC010000027.1, read as the reverse complement.
GATGACGTGCAGGGGAATTTCGGTGACGACGGGCTTGTTCGGGTCGACGACCTGGAAGTCGATGTGCGCGACCGTCCCGCGCACGGGGTGGCGCTGAATCTCGCGGGCCATGACCGTGAAACTCTTCCCGTCGGCGTCGAGAGTGATCAGGGAGTTGAGGCCCTGGGCTCCGGAGACCGCCCCGCGAAAGGCCTTGGCGTCCACGGCGACGGGCAACGGCTCGACGCCCACCCCGTAGACCACGGCGGGGATCGAACCGGCGAGGCGCAGGCGACGCGAGTCGCTCGAGCCCAGCGAGCGGCTCGTCGAGGCGTGCAAAGTGGCCTGTGACATGACATTCCTCCAGTAGTTCTCGACTCTCGGTCGAGCACAGAGCGTCCAGTCTAGTGCCTAAACGCCCAGTGTCGTTAGAGCAGGTTCTCCCCGCCGAAGATGTCCGAGACCGAGGAATCTTCGAAGATGGCCGCGATCGCGTTGGCCACGATGCTCGCCACCGACAGCACCTCGAGCTTCTCGAATCGCCGCTCGGGGGGCAGGGGCAGCGTGTCGGTGACCACAACCCGACTAACCGGGGCATTGAAGAGCCGATCGACCGCCGGGGGCGAGAAGACGGCGTGGGTCGCCATGACCCAGATCTCCTCGGCCCCGTGGGACTTCAGGAGGTCACACGCCGCCACGATGGTGCCGGCCGTGTCGATCATGTCGTCGATCAGCACGCAGTGACGCCCGCGAACGTCACCGACGATGTGGCGCGCCTCGGCGACGTTGGCCGACCCGCGGGGCCGGGTCTTGTGCACGAGCGCCAAGTCACAGCCCAGGTGCTGGGCGTAGCGCTCCGCAACCTTCACCCGCCCGGCGTCGGGGGCCACGACCACGAGTTCGTGGGGGTTGGCGTGGGCCTTGAGGTAGTCCTCGAGCACCGGGGCGGCCACGAGGTGGTCGACGGGGATGTCGAAGAATCCCTGGATCTGACCCGAGTGAAAGTCCACCGAGAGCACCCGGCTCGCTCCGGCGGTCTGGAGCATGTCGGCGATGAGCTTGGCGGTGATCGGCTCGCGACCGGCGCTCTTGCGGTCTTGGCGGGCGTAGCCGTAGTTCGGAATGACCGCGGTGATCGACTTGGCGGACGCGCGCTTCGCGGCGTCGATCATGATCAGCTGCTCCATCACCGCGTCATTGACCGGCGACGAGTGGGTCTGGACGATGAAGACGTGCGCGCCGCGAATCGACTCGTCGAATCGACAGTGAATCTCGCCGTTGGCGAACTCACGGACGTTCGCCTCGGTCAGATCGACGCCCAACTTGCCGGCGATGTCTTGGGCGAGCGCCGGGTGACAGCGCCCCGTCACGATGACGAGGCGACGTTTAGCGAGCGACTCCACGGCGACAGCGTACCCGCCGGGGCACCTCAGGCGACACGATGGGTTCCCGGTGCCACGTGGGCCCCCTCGTCCACGACGACGCCGGGCTCGAGCACGACGTACGCGCCCACGTTCGCGCGCGCGCCCACGTTCGCGCGAGTGGCGCTCACCGTGGCTAAGCGCGCACCCTCTCCCACCGTCACGTCCTCGAGGTGCGCGTGGGGCCCGATGACGGCGCCGGCCCCGACTCGACTCCGACCTCGCAGCACCGTGCCCGGCAGGAGCGACACGTCGGGCGCGAGCTCGACGTCGGCGTCGACGTAGGTGTGCAGGGGATCCCACATCGTCACCCCGCGCTGCATCCAGCGTTCGTTGATGCGTCGACGCATCTCTCGTTCCGCGGCCGCGAGCTGGGCGCGGTCGTTGATGCCCATCACCTCGGCGGGGTCGTCAATCACCACCGTCGCGGTCGCGTGGCCGGCCTCGTGCAAGACGCCCACGAGGTCGGTCAGGTAGTACTCACCTTGCGCGTTCTGGCGACCCACGCGACGAAGTCCGGCCCCGAGGAGCCCGGAGCGCACCACCATCACCGAGGTGTTGACCTCGTGGATCTGACGCTCCTCGACGCTCGCGTCGCGCTCTTCGACGATGCGCTTGATGTGCCCGTCGCGCTCTCGCACGACGCGTCCGTAGCCCGCGGGATTCTCCACGACGGCGCTGAGCACGGTCATCGCCGCCTGGCTCTCCTGGTGGCGCGCGAGCAGGTCGAGAATGGTGACGCGTCGCAGCAGGGGCGTATCGCCCGGGACGATCAGGACATCCGCGTCGGCGTCGCCCACCGCGTCAGAAATCGCCGACAGGGCCGAGGTCACCGCGTGACCCGTGCCCAGCTGCTCACGCTGTTCGACAAAGCCCAGAGCGTCGCCGTGTAGCTCGCGAAGCTCCTTTTCCACCCAGGTCGAGCCGTGACCCACCACCACCAGGGTCGCCCCCGCGTCGTCGTGAACGGCGTCGATGATGAAACTCACCATCGGTCGCCCGCAGATCAGGTGCAGAGGCTTGGGCCGCGGCGAACGCATACGCGTGCCTTCGCCCGCGGCGAGTACGACGGCGCAGATGGCTCTCACGGCTCCATCTCTAGCAGCCATCTCCTACGATGCCAAGAGTGGACGACTTCACCTACGACGAGTTCGCGTACTTTCACGAGAACATCGCCGAGTGGGACCTCGACGTCGCGGCGCCGCGCGTGCGGCGATTCTTCGTCGCGGTCGACGGGCTGCGCCAACTCAGCGGCCTCGCCTGGGGCGAGAGCGCGCCCGAGTTGGTGCTCATCCACGGCGGTGCGCAGAACGCGCACACCTTCGACACCGTCGCCCTGGCCCTGGATCGCCCGCTCCTGGCGCTCGACCTGCCCGGACACGGCCACTCCGACGCCGGGCCCCACGGACCGTCCTCGCCGCGCACCCACGCCACGGACATCTCGCGGGCGCTCGAACAGCTTCTCGAGGAGCCTGTGCCCCTCGTGGGCATGTCCCTGGGGGGCTTGACGAGTCTGCTCGTGGCCCGCGAGCGTCCCGACCTGGTCAGTGAACTCGTCCTCATCGACATCACCCCCGGGGTGAATGCCGACAAGGCGCGCCACATCACCGACTTCGTGAACGGTCCGCCCACCTTCGCCGACTTCGACGAGTTGCTCGCGCGCACCGTCGCGCACAATCCGACACGCGCCGAGTCAGCGCTTCGACGCGGGATCTTGCACAACGCCCTGCGCCGCGACGACGGCACGTGGGTGTGGCGCCACCAACAGCACGCCGCGCCCGCCCTCGCCGCGCCCGCGATCGGCGATCTGTGGCGCGTGCTCGAAGAGGTCACCGTACCCGTGACGCTCGTGCGCGCCACGTGGTCGAGCTCGGTCGTCGACGACGAGGATGAGGCGCGCTTTCGCCAGGCCCAGCCCGGGGCCGAGATCATCCACGTTGCGGCGGGACACTCCGTCCAGGGTGACAACCCTCTCGAGCTCGCCGCGCTGCTTCGCGAGCGTGGGCGTCGAGGGGGCTGACGCCCACGGTGGCTGGCGGGGGAGGGCTCGAACCTCCAACCTTCGGATCCAAAGTCCGCTGTTCTGCCAGTTGAACTACCCGCCACCGGTGCTACGGCCACAAACTTCGTAGATTCTTAGAGAATGGATGTCGTGGCTTTAATACCAAGCAGTCACACTAGAGCTTGTTCCGCCGGGTAAAGGATAGACGTGACGACCACCACCCCGAACCCCTACGTCGCCATCGTCGACGACGACGGGGCGATTCGCACCGCGCTCGGGCGTGCCCTGCGCATGGAGAACTATGACGTCGAACTCTTCGAGGACGGCACGAGCGCTCTGAAGGCCGTGCAACTGCGCGCGCCCGACGCCATCATCCTCGATCTCCAGTTGCCCGACATCGACGGCCTCGAAGTGTGTCGACGCATCCGTCGCGCTGGCGACGCGACGCCCATCTTGATGTTGACCGCTCGCGACGCGGTCAATGACCGTGTCGAGGGACTCGACGTGGGGGCCGACGACTACCTCGTCAAGCCCTTCGACCTGGCCGAACTTTTGGCGCGCCTGCGCGCCCTGCTGCGCCGACACCACGCGAGTGAGGGCGACCTCACGGTGCTGCGCTTTGAGGACCTGAGCCTCAACCCCCAGACCCGAGAGGTTCTGCGCGGCAGCCGGCCCATCGCCCTGACCAAGATCGAGTTCGATCTGCTCGAACTGTTCTTGCACCACCCCCGCCAGGTTCTCACGCGTGATCAGATTCTCGACCTCGTGTGGGGCTACACCTTTGACTCGGGCACGAACTCGCTCGCGGTCTACATTGGCTACCTGCGCCGCAAGCTCGAAGAGTCTGGCGAGGATCGCCTCATCCAGACGGTGCGCGGCGTGGGATACGCACTGCGCACCTCGTGACGTTTCGCGCTCGCGTCATCGGCGCCACGGTCGGCGTCGCGGCGGTGGCCGTCGTCATCGCGTGTCTCGCGTCCTTTCTCACCACGCGCAACGCCATGTTGCGTTCGGTTGATGAGTCCCTCCTGCAGGCGTCGCACTCCTCGGCCGGCCACCTCGTGGGCGACGACTCCCAAGTCACCGGCTCGTACTTCGAACTCGTGCTCGCCAACGGCCAAACCGTTCCCAAGTCCAACGTGCCCATCGACGCCACCATCAAGCGAGTGGCCAACGGGCACGGGTCACAGGTTCTTCGCACCGTCGAATTCGGTGGACAGTCCTACCGCGAGCTCCTCGTCCCCCTCCCCGCGAAGTCCGTCGTGGGATGTCAAACCGGTCTGTGCGAGATTCCCACCACCTCGGCTCAACTCTTCATCGTGAATATCACGGGCCAGGTCAATGAGCTGCGCCACCTCGTGCGCACCTTGCTCTTCGTCGCCGTCGGCGGACTGCTCCTGGCGCTCGGCCTGGGCTTCGCCCTCGCGCGCACCGCGCTGCACCCCCTCGAAGAAGTCACCGACGAGATTGAGCGCGTCGCCGAGACTAACGACATGACCTACCGCGTGGACGAGGGAGGCCCCGACGAGCTCGGTCGACTGCGACGTGTGTTCAACCGGCTCCTCGCGAGCGTCCAGAGCAGCCAGTACCTCCAACGCCAACTCGTCCTCGACGCGAGCCACGAGCTACGCACCCCGCTCACGTCTCTACGCACCAACGCCCAGGTTCTCTCGCGCGCTCGCGACCTCTCGAGCGAGGACCTGCGCCAACTCACAGCCGACATGGTCGCCCAAGTCGACGAACTCGCCGCGCTCGTCACCGACCTCGGCGAACTGGCCCGCGGCGAGCGGTCCGAGGGCCAGCCGGTCATCCTGCGTCTCGACGAGTGCGTAGACGAGTGCGTGGACACCGCGCGAACCCACGCGCGCGTCAAGGACATCACGGTCGAGACCGACGTCGACGCGTCAAGCGTCGTCGCGCGGCGCGACCGGCTCGTGCGCGCGGTGTCCAATCTCCTGACCAACGCGATCAAGTTCACCCCGAACGGCGGACGCATTCGCGTCACGAGCCGAGACGGCATCGTCACCGTCGCCGACTCGGGCCCGGGGATCGCCGACGCCGATCGACCCCACGTCTTTGACCGATTCTGGCGTTCAGCGTCCGCGCGGGCGCTTCCCGGTTCGGGCCTGGGGCTATCGATCGTCGCCCAGGTGGTCGCCGAACTCCACGGCACCGTCGAGGTCGACCGGGATCCCGAGTTGGGCGGGGCGCGCTTTGTCATTTCGCTACCCACCGTGGCGAACCAGTAAGTTCCCCGTGTATTTTGTTGATCTTCTTAGATTTCACCTGAGAGTTCCTTAGTAACCAGTGCCACACTGGTTGACAAGGAGATTTGATGACACCTCGCCCCCGCACCCCCCAGCAGCGCGACAAGCGCTTCGCCCGCGTCCGTCGAATCACCCAAACCGTTCTGATCGGTTCGGGCGTCGGATCGGGCCTCTTCGTGGGCTACGCGGCAAGCATCGCCAAGCCGCTGACGACGATCCCCGCCACCACCGTGGCCTCCGGAACGCCCGCGGGCGCGACCACGAGCACTCCCACGACCGCCACTGTCCGACCCGCGACCACCGCCGCGAGCCACGCGACGACGCCGGTCACCTCTCGCGCCACCACCCCGGCGAGCACCCCCGCGACCGTGCCGGCCACCGCTCCAGCCACCGTTCCCACGACCGCACCGGTCACCGCCACGACGACGTGCTACTCCACGCCGTCGGGCACTCGGGTGTGCTACTAGTCCCAATGAACTTTTCAATCTGGGGGATGTCGGGTTCGCTGACCACCCAGCACCCCGAGTCACTCGCCTTCGCCGAGCAGCGACTCTGGCACTGGATTGACGCGGTCGACGCCACCTGCAACCGCTTTCGTCGCGACTCGGAGATTTCACGACTGAACGCGCACTCGGGCGAGACCGTCGTGATCAGCGAGACACTCGAGCTCGCGCTGGAAGCCGCGCTAACCTGCGCGGCGCTGACCGACGGCCTCTGTGACCCCACCGTGCTGCCCGCTCTCTTGGCCCTGGGATACGACCGCGACTACGACGAGCTCGTGGCGCATGGGGCGCGCTCCCCGGCTTCGCCCCAACCCGCACCAGGCGTCTCCGCCATTCACCTCGATCGCTCACAGCACCGCGTCTCGCTCGACCCGGGCTGTCAGATCGACCTGGGCGCGAGCGCCAAGGCCCTCGTGGCCGATCGCGTCGCGGACGAAGTGGCCGTGCACGGGGGCGTCGTGGTCGAGATCGGTGGTGACGTGGCCGCGCGCGGCGCGAGCAACGACGGGCCCTGGGTGATCGCCGTCTCAGACTCCCTCGACATCACGGGTCGCGAACCGCGTATCGCCGTGGGCGACGTCGGCGTCGCGACGTCGTCGCTGTCGACGCGCACGTGGCGCGCGGGCGAGACGATCGCCAACCACGTCATCGATCCGCGAACGGGGTCCTTCGCCGAGGGGCCCTACGCGGCCGCCACCGTCAGTGCGAACTCGTGCGTCACCGCGAACGCCTTCGCCACCGCCGCCCTGTTGTGGGGCGAGGACGCCGGATACCACATCGCCCAGTCGGGCTGGTCGGCGCGCCTCGTACGCCACGACGGTAGCGTTGAGTTCGTGGGCGGATGGCCGCCCGATGGAGGTGGAGCATGGTTGCCTTGACTTCGCCGTACCTGTGGTACACGACCCGCGCAACCGGCCTGGTCACGCTCTTGCTCTTCACCGGCGTCCTCGTCTTGGGCAGTCTCGTCGCCAATCGCGTTGGAGGCGCCGCGGTGGGCCGATTCGAGCTCTCCGAACTGCACCGATCCCTCTCGATGGTGGCGGTGATCTTTCTCGTCATCCACATCGCCACCACCGTCATCGATAGCTTCGTCTCGACCGGGTTGATCTCGGTGATCGTGCCCCTCACGTCGGCCTACAAGCGCGTGCCGGTGGCCCTGGGCTCCGTCGCCTTCGATCTGATCGTGGCGGTGTGGATCTCCAGCCTGCTCAAGACGCGCCTGTCTAACGAGACGTGGCGCTTCATTCACTGGTTCTCCTGGCTGGGCTGGGCCATCGCCGTCGTGCACGCCTTCATGACCGGCTCGGACGCGCGCAGCGGCGTCGGTCTCGCACTCGTCCTCGTCTGCGCTCTCGCGGGTCTGCTCGCGGGACTGTGGCGCTTCTTCGCCCGACCAGCGCGCGCCGCCGGGCGCACCGCCCTCTCGCCGCTCTCACCCGCGCCCGCGCCCGAACCTGCGTCCCCGCGCGACAGCCGGCGGGTGACGCCGCCGCGCGAGCGCACCGTCGCCGACACGGCCTTTCCGCGTCGACCCGTTGACGACCAGCGCCGGAGACCACGGTGATCGGCGCGAACGAGCTGCCCCGGCTGCTCTACGGTGACGCCGGTCGGCCCCTGACGTTGGCTCAGCACGAGCAGATGTTTCCGACCGGACAGCGTCCCGGTGGGCTCTTCGAAGAACTCGAAGCCTCCGGATTGACGGGCCGAGGCGGTGCGGCGTTTCCCACGTGGCGCAAGGTGAAGTTGCTGCGTGAGCAGCGCCACCACCACAAGTTCGTCATCGTCAACGCTATGGAGGGCGAGCCGGGCGCGCACAAGGACCAGTCGCTACTCAGCGCCAATCCGCACCTCGTGCTCGACGGCGCGGAGTACCTCGCGTCGATGATCGGTGCCAAAAACATCGCCGTGGCGGTGGCGCGCGACAACCCCTCGGTCGTCAACCACGTCACGCGCGCCCTGCACGAACGCGAGCGTCGCCATCACCGCGGACCGAAGTTCGAACTGCACACGCCCCCGTGGCGCTACGTCGCCGGCGAGGAATCGGCGCTCGTGCACTGGCTCGACGACAATGAGTCTCTCCCCCAGTACCGCCCCCAGCGCCCGAGCATCTTGCGCATCGGGCACTCGCCGGTGCTGCTCGACAACGCCGAGACCTGCGCCAACGTCGGACTGATCGGACGTTACGGCGCGGCCTGGTGGCGTGCGCTGGGCACCGAGCAAAGCCCGGGAACCACCCTCGTCTCGGTGACGGGTGCGGTCGCGCGACCCACCGTGACCGAAGTGCCCCTGGGCACTCCCGTGCGAGAGATTCTCGCCGTCGCCGGCGCCGACGCGAATCCCCAAGCCGTGATCATGGGTGGCTACGGGGGCAGCTGGCTCGACGGACGCCACCTCGACGTGCCCTACGCCAACGAGTCGCTGGCCGCCCACGGCGTCAGCGTGGGTGCGGGCATCATCGTCGTGCTCTCACACAGTGGCTGTGGCGTCTCGGAGACCCACCGCGTCGTGCGCTGGATGGCCAACGAGAGCGCCCGCCAGTGCGGGCCCTGCGCGTTCGGCCTGCCGGCGCTGGCTGACGACCTCGGCCACCTCGCGCACGCCACCCGAGACGCCGCGGCGGCCTTCCAGCGACTGATCGAGCGAGCCAACGTCATCGAGGGCCGTGGCGCCTGTCGACACCCCGACGGCGTCGTGCGCTTCGTGCGCTCGGCGCTGAGCGTCTTCGCCGGCGACTTTGACCTGCACCGCCACGGCCAGGCCTGCGCGGGGGCCGCCTCGCGGCGCCACTTCGCCACCGTGCCCACTCTGGAGCGAGAAGATGAGCTCATATGGGAATGAGACGGCGCAGCGGCGGCTTCGTTCTCGCCGTCAACCCCATACAGTGTGACGGTTTTGGCCACTGCGCCGAACTGGCCCCCGACCTCGTACACCTCGACGAGTGGGGATATCCCATCATCGACAAGACCCCGGTCGCGCTGTCCAATTTGAGCGCCCTCGAGTCAGCGCGCCTCGCCGTGCGCGGCTGCCCGCGCCAGGCGCTGCGCATCGAGCGCGTCAGCGAGGCGAGTTAGCGTCAATCAACTCGAGACGATTGCCCTGGGGATCGTCGACGTAGCAGCCGCGGGTGCGCGCGTCGTCGGGGGCCACGTCGTATCCACGACCCCGTAGACGCCTCGTCAGCGCGTCGTCGTCGACGGCCAGCGCCGGGTGGGCCCTGCGCGCCAAGCGACCGTCGGCCCCGCCACCCAAATGCACCACC
>JAJYAC010000082.1 GCA_021779735.1 Actinomycetes bacterium | reverse complement strand
GCGGCCGCCAGATCAAAGCCCTCGCGCAGGGTGCTGGCCCGTCCGGCCACGATGAGGGCGAGTCCCGCGTTGGCGCAGGCCACGTCAAAGACAGGTCCCTCGGTGCCATCGAGAAAACGGCGCACCACGTCGACGTTGTCCTTCGTGTCGCCGCCGCGGATGCTGGCCGCGCTGTGGTGCCGGTCCAATTCCTCACCAGCGTCGACGTCGCGCACGCTCACGCCCTCGGGTCGAATCTCATGCAGGCTCGAGGGGGTGCCCAGAGAGAGCTCGTCTAGTCCGTCGTCAGCGTGCACGAGCACGCTGAAGAGAGTGCCGCGGGTGAAGAGAACCGAAGCCATGGCGTTGAGCAGGTGCGCCTGCGCGACGCCGATGAGGGAGCGACGCACTTGCGCGGGATTGGCGAGGGGACCTAGGACGTTGAAAATCGTGCGAAAGCCCAACGTGCGGCGAATGGGCACGAGGGTGCCGAGCGCCGGGTGGAACGTCGGCGCGAACATGAAGCCGATTCCCGCCCCCTCAACGCAAGCGCGCACGACGTGTGCCGGAGCGTCGAGGCGAACGCCGAGGGCCTCGAGTACGTCGGCCGAGCCCACGGAGGATGACGCCGCTCGGTTGCCGTGCTTGGCGACGCGCACCCCGCACCCCGCCACCGCGAAGGAGGCCATCGTCGAGATGTTGACCGTGTGGAGCTGGTCTCCTCCCGTGCCCACGATGTCTATGGCGTCTTCGGGCACAGAAAACGTGGTCGCGGCCCCGATCATGGCGTCGATGAACCCGGTCATCTCACTCGCCGTCTCTCCCTTGGCGGTGAGTGCCGTGAGAAAACTCGCGATCAAAAGAGGATCGACCGCGCCGCTCAATATCTCGGCGAGCGCGTCGCGCGCATTCGCGCGCTCGAGGTCGGTTCCGCGAATGAGAGGTTGCAGGACGTCGAGGGAAAATGACGATGGGCTCGACGCGGCGGGCGGGTTCGACATAGCGACAAGTTAGTCGTGGCCGGATGCCAGCACGCTCACAGTACGATTTCGTGATGGCCGCCACGTACCTCGACACGATTGTCGACGCTCATCGTGCTCGTGCGGCGCGCGACTCTCGCGACTGGCGCGCGCGCCTCGGCCACGTTCGCTACGAGGGACCGTCCTTCGTCGAGGCCCTCGAGCGAGATCGCCATCACGTCGCTGTCATCGCCGAAGTCAAGCGTCGTTCTCCGTCCAAGGGCTGGATCGCCGAGGGGCTCGACGCCCGCGCCCTGGCCCGCGAGTACGAGGCGGGTGGCGCGGCCGCGCTGTCGGTGCTGACCGACGTCGACTTCTTCTCGGGCTCGGTTGATGACCTTCGAGACGTGAGAGAGACTGTGGACGTGCCGGTGCTGCGAAAAGATTTCACCGTGAGCGCCAATGACGTGCTCGACGCCGCGCAGATGGGCGCCGCGGCCGTGCTTCTCATCGTGGCCGCCCTCGACGACGCTGAGCTGGAGCAGTTTCTCGAGGTGGCCCGAGTGTGTCACCTCGACGCCCTCGTTGAGGTGCACGACGCTGACGAAGTGCGCAGGGCCCTGGGCGTGGGGGCGAGAATCGTGGGGGTCAATCAGCGTGACCTGCGCACCTTTGACATCGATGTTCATCGCGCGGCCGAACTAATTGCGGGCATTCCCCCTGACGTGTTGGCCGTGGCGGAATCCGGACTCGGCGACGTGGCGAGCGTGACGAGGGTGGCCCGTAGTGGCGCTGACGCGGTGCTGGTCGGCGAGACCTTCGTACGTTCCGCGTCGCCGCGCGCGAGCGTCCGTGACTTCGCGAGTGTGGAACGTCACTCGCGTGGCTAGGTTCGTGGACGCTAACTACCTGATCAAAGTGTGTGCGGTGACCTCACCGAGCGACGCAGACCTCGTGGCGACGGCGGGGGCGACGGCGCTCGGCATCATCGTGACTGAGTCCCCACGACGCGTGAGCCTGGAGCGTGCCCGCGAGATCAGCGCCGAGGTCGCGGGGCGGATCAGTCGCGTTGCCGTGGTGCGCCACGTAGACGCCGAGGACGTTCGTCGAGTGCTCGATACTGTCGACGTCGATGCCCTCCAGGTGCACGGGGGACTGCGACGTGGCGTCGCCGAGGTCGCAGGGGACCACGACGTTGCTCTCATCGAGGCCCTCTCGATTGAGAGTCTCGACGTGCGTTCGACACACGCCGACGCCTACCTCATCGATGGACCACAGCCGGGGTCGGGCAGGACCCACTCCTGGCGAGAGGTGCTCGCGAGATCGTGGGACCGTCCCCTTATCGTCGCCGGCGGACTGACGGCCGACAACGTCGTCAGCGTGCTGAACGAGGTTGGTCCGTGGGGCTGTGACGTGGCGACGGGGTCCGAGACCTCGCCCGGGATCAAGGACCCCGCACGGGTCCAGTCCTTCGTCCTCGCGGCGCGCCAGTACTTTGAAGATCGAGAGGAGTCTCGTGGCTGAGAACACCGTGTACATGTCGGCGCCCGACGAGTTCGGACGCTTCGGCGACTTTGGGGGACGATTCGTACCCGAAGCGCTGATGCCCGCGTGCCTCGAGCTCGAAGACGCCTTTCTCGACGCCTGGTCGGACCGCGACTTCCTCGCGGAGTACCAAAGCGTGCTCGCGGACTTCGCGGGTCGTCCGACGCCGGTGACGCTTCTCGAGCGGCTGTCCGAACGTCTCGGCATCACCATCTACGCCAAGCGCGAGGACCTCGCTCATACGGGCTCGCACAAGATCAACAACGTCGTGGGCCAGACGCTGCTCACCGTTCGCATGGGTAAGACCCGGGTGATCGCCGAGACCGGCGCCGGTCAGCACGGCGTGGCAACCGCCACGGCCGCCGCGCGACTGGGGCTCTCGTGCACGATATTCATGGGCGAAGTCGACACCAAGCGCCAAGAGTTGAACGTCTTTCGCATGGAGCTGCTCGGCGCCACCGTCGTGCCCGTGACCTCGGGCAGTCGAACACTCAAGGATGCGGTAAATGAAGCGATGCGCGAGTGGGTGACGTGCGTCGACGACACGCACTACTGCCTGGGATCGGTCATGGGGCCGCACCCGTTTCCGTGGATGGTGCGCGAGATGCAGAGCATCATCGGCCACGAGGCCGCGCGTCAGTTGAAGGATCGCCGCGTGGACACACCGGACTTCGTCGTGGCCTGCGTCGGGGGAGGTTCGAATGCCGCGGGCATCTTCGCGGGATTCGCCAACTCCAGTGCCCAACTCATCGGCGTCGAAGCCGCGGGAGGCTCGGCGATTGGCCACGGCTCCCCAGGGGTCCTGCACGGCATGCGCTCGCTCGTGATGCAAGACGAGTTCGGCCAGATCGAAGAGGCCCACTCGATCTCAGCGGGACTTGACTACCCGGGCATCGGACCAGAGCACGCGTACCTTGCGGCCAGTGGGCGCGCTCGGTACGAATCAGTCGGTGACGAGGTCATCATCGACGCGCTGCGAGTACTCAGTGAGCTAGAGGGGATCATTCCCGCCCTCGAGTCGGCTCACGCCGTCGCGTGGTTGATTCGCGAGGCCGGACGCGCCGTGCCCCTCGGCTCGAGTGTCCTACTGAATCTCTCAGGTCGCGGGGACAAGGACGTCGCCCAGGTCCTCTCGATCCTTCGGGGACAGTCATGAAGAGCCTGGAACGGCAGCTGCGGTTTCTACGTGATTCCGGCACCAAGGCCCTCGTACCCTACGTCATGGCCGGCGCCACGCCCGATTGGCTTCAGCACGTCAACGCCGCGATCGCCGGCGGAGCGAATGCCGTGGAGATTGGTGTGCCCTTTTCTGACCCCATGATGGACGGCGTGGTGATCCAAGAAGCGGGCCTGCGCTCGCTCGGAGCGGGAACAACCCTGGACTCTCTGTGCGCTGAAGTGGCCAGTTCCGACGCACCGGTACCCCTCGTGGCGATGAGCTACTACAACATCTTTCACCACTACGGACTGGTGGCCACGGCGCGGCGGCTCTCCGACAGCGGGATTGATGGAGCCATCGTGCCCGATCTCGCGCCCGAAGAGGCCGCGCCCTGGCGCTAAGCCTG
>JAJYAC010000004.1:66989-71980 GCA_021779735.1 Actinomycetes bacterium | reverse complement strand
CACAGCACCCACAGGTGGTGCTTGACGAGCTCGCAGCGCTCCTCCTTGATCAAGGTGGCGCGCACCTTGAAGTCGGGGTCGCTCGAGGCGTTGTACTTCTCCATGGTGGCCTTGACCGACTGGGCCTCGATGCGGGCCTGGGCCGGGTCGTAGACGCCACAGGGCAGGTCGCAGTGGGCCGAGACCGTCAGTGGCGTCGAGCGGGTGTCGAGCAGGTCAGCGATGCGAGAGAGCACAGTCATGGTGGGCCTTTCGTGTGAATCGATGTAGTACCTCGAAGGTTAGCGAGTCGGTCCGGGTAGCGTTCAGCCTCGTGGTGCGAGTCCTCGAGCGTTTCGTGCGACGCGTCGTCGTCGAGGGCTCGTCGATGGCGCCGACGTATCGAGCCGGTGAGCGACTGACGATCGTGCGTCGCCTGCGCGCGGTGCGAGTCGGCGACGTCGTGGTCACCCCCGACCCACGGCTGAGTGATCGCTGGCTGCTCAAACGCTGCGTGGCGCGTGAGGGCTCAATGCTCGATCTGCGCGGGGACAATCCGGGGGCCTCCACCGACTCGCGTGACTTTGGACCGGTGGCGGCCTCTCGGGTGCACTGGGTCGTGGCGCGCTCGTCGTGGAGAGCGCGAGGCTGACCGTTAGGCTCGCCACGTGGCGCGTCTCGCGGTGCTCTCCTATCACACCTCACCGCTCGCTCAGCCGGGCACCGGCGACAGCGGGGGAATGAACGTGTACGTGCGCGAGCTCTCCGCCGCGATCGCCCGGCTGGGTCACGACGTCGACGTCTACACCCGGCGCGAGGACCCCGAACAGCGCGACGTCGTGCGCGTCGAGCCGGGCTTTAAGGTCCACTACGTCACCGCCGGACCGCCGGCGCCGCTCGCGCGCGACGAGCTGGGCCTCTACGTCGATGAGTTCACCGACGCCATCAAGGCGACGTTTCGCGGCTGCGGGCTGCCCGACGCGATTCACGCCAACTACTGGCTGAGCGGCCTCGCCGGGCACCGACTCAAGCACGAGCTCGACGTGCCGCTCATCATGACCTTCCACACCCTCGAGCGAGTGAAGGCGGCGACCTTCGAGGCCGAGTCCGAAGAGCGCGCCGAGCAGGAGGCCGCCCTCTTCGCCTGCGCCGACGCGGCGCTGGCCAGCTGTGAGGTCGAGGCCGACCAGTTCGTGCGCCTCTACAGCGCCGCCGCCTCGCGCGTGCACGTGGTGCCCCTGGGCGTCGAGCACGCGTTCTTCGCCCCCGGCAATCGCCACCAGGCGCGCCGCGCGCTCGGCCTCGACGCGCGGTCCTCACTCTTGCTCTTCGTGGGGCGCATCCAGTCTCTCAAGGGTGTCGACCTCGCCCTCGAAACCCTGATCGAGACGCGCGCGCGTGGCGCGGCGACCCAGCTGGCGATCATCGGCGGACCCTCGGGGCCCAGCGGGCGCGAGACGCTCGCTCATTTGCACGAACGGGTGTGCGAGGCCGGGGTGATCGAGAACGTCACCTTCATCGCCCCCCAGGCCCACCAGTTGCTCTCGACGTGGATGCGCGCGGCCGACGTCACCCTGGTGCCCTCGCGGGCGGAGAGTTTTGGCCTGGTGGCCCTGGAGTCCTCGGCGTGTGGCACGCCCGTCGTCGCGAGCGACGTGGGGGGACTGCCCACCCTCGTCGACGACTCGGTGAACGGCTACCTCGTCACCGAGCGAGACCCCGGCGTCTGGGCCGACGCGGTCACGCGCAGTCTCGATCCGGTGAACGCGGCCTCGCTCGCCGAGGGGGCGGTCAAGCGGGCGCGCCCCTACACCTGGCGCGCCGCGGCCCAGTCGCTCCTCTTGCTCGTCGACTCGCTCACGCGGTGAGCGACGCTCGCGCGCAGCAGCTCGACGAACTGCTGGCGACGTGGGCGCGCGAGTGGACGAGCGGGGGCCTCTTTGGCGAGATCGAGCACCGCGATGAACCCGACGCGCGCGGTGACTACCACTGGCTCGTGCGCGTGCGCGCCGAGGAGAAGGACGTCATCACGCTCTGGTGGCGCCTGGGCCAGCGACGCGTGCACGTGGAGTGCGAGCTCGTCCCCGCGCCCGAGGAGAACGCCGAGGCGCTCTATCGCTACCTGCTCAAGCGCAACGCGGGTCTGGCCGGACTGCACTGCGCGATCGGTCCGGAGGAGGGGATCTACCTCGTGGCCACGATGGACTTCGCCGACGCGAGTCTCGCGCGCGTCGACGAACTCGTGGCCGCGTGCGTGACCTACGTCGATGAGATGTACCCGACGGCGATGTCGCTCGCGCACCCGCGCTGGTACCGTCGGGCCCCGCGACGCGCCAAGTGACCAGGTAGCGTGGCACCGTGGCGTACGAACTGATCATCGTCGGCGGCGGCAAGATGGGCGCGGCCCTGGCCGAAGGTCTGCTGCGCGCGGAACGTGTGGCCCCCAGTGGGCTGCTCATCGTCGAGAACGCGCGCGAGCAACGCGAGGCCCTCGCGGCCCGTCTCGCGGGCGTCACGATCGTCGCGGGCCTCGAGCTCGAGCACGTGGGCCCGCACTCGGGAGTCATCCTCTGCGTGAAGCCCGATCACGCCGAGGCGGCCGCGCGCGTGGCCGGCGCCTGCGGGGCGACGCGCCTGCTCTCGGTCGTCGCCGGACTCGCGACCGCTCGGATCGAGGCGGTGATGCCCGGGCCGGTCGCGGTCGTTCGCGCGATGCCCAACACGCCGGTGCTGGTGGGTCGCGGGGCGAGCGCCATCGCGGGGGGAGCCCACGTCACGAGCGCCGACCTGGAGTGGGCCGAAGGCGTGCTCGGCGCCGTGGGTTCGGTCGTGCGCGTCACCGAACGCAACCTCGACGCGGTGACGGGTCTCTCGGGCCCTATGCCGGCCTACCTCTACCTCGTCGTCGAGGCCCTCATCGAGGCCGGCGTGCACCAGGGACTCTCTCGCGAGGTCTCGCGCCAGCTCGTCGTGGACTCCTTTGCGGGCTCGGCCGAACTGCTCGCGCGAAGCGGTGAGTCGCCCGAAGAGTTGCGCGCCCAGGTCACCTCGCCCGGGGGCACCACGGCCGCGGGACTGCGCGTGCTGGAGAGCCGCGCGGTGCGCGCGGCCTTCCTCGACGCGGTGGCCGCCGCCGCCGAGCGCAGCCGTCAACTGGGTCGCTAGCGAACGGTAGCGTGGGGGCGGTGACCACCCGCCTGCGTGCGCGCAAGCTCTCCGAACCGACGATTTCTCGCCTGCCGATCTACCAGCGCATCGTCGAGGGCTGGATCGCCCGCGGCCAGACGCGCATCGACTCGCGCCAGATCGGCGAGTTGGCCGGCGTCACCGCGACGACCGTGCGTCGCGACCTCGCCGGACTCGGCACGCTCGGCACGCGCGGGGCGGGTTACGAGCTCGGCGTGCTCTCGGCGCGCATTGCCGAGGCCCTGGGACACGACCGCCACTACGGCGTCGTCGTCGTGGGCCTGGGCAACCTCGGGCGGGCCCTGGTGAACTCCTCGAACTTTCTCATTCGCGGCGCCCAGCTCAGCGCCCTCTACGACAACGACCCCCACGTCGTGGGCAGCGAGATCGCCGGTCACGTCGTCGAGCCCTTCGACGGGCCCATCGCCGCGGCCACGGTGGGGGTCATCTGCGTGCCGAGCGCCGCGGCCCAGGCGGTCGCCGACCGGCTGGTCGCCGCGGGCATTCGCGGGCTGCTCAACTTCGCCCCCCAGGTGATCTCGGTGCCCCTGGGCACGGCGGTGCACTACGTGGACTTCTCCATCGAGCTCCAAATTCTCATGTACCACCTGAACAACGGCACCGGGCCGCTGGGTGGTGGCGTGCTGCACTCCCTCGGCATCGCGGCCTCGAACGCCTCTAGCATGTCCAAAAACGCGGAGGCCTCGTGGCACTGATATCGGTGGGGATCGACCACGAGCACGCGGACCTCGACTTCTTAGAGCGCGCGACGATCCTCGAACACGAGTGGAGCAAGGTCCTGCGCACCCTCGTCGCCCAGCGCAACATTCACGAGGCCGTCTTCATCTCGACGTGCCTGCGCACTGAGGTCGTCGCGGTGATCGACCTCTTCCACGGCGCGATCGAGGACGTCGTGACGACCCTCGCGCACTTCACGGGCATCGAGGCGAGTGAGTTCGAGCACCGCTTGAGCGTGCACTTTGACCGTGGCGTGGCGACGCACCTCTTCGCGGTGGCGGCCGGTCTCAAGTCCGTGGTGCCCGGCGAGTTCGAGGTCCTCGGCCAGCTGCGCCGCGCCCTCGAACTGGCCCGCGAGGAGCAGACCGCCGGCGCCGAACTTGACGACCTCTTTCATCGGGCTCTCGCCGCCGGACGGCGGGTGCGCGCCGAGACGACGATTGCGCGCGGCACCACGAGCTTCGCCCAGGCGGCGGCCACGTTGGCGCTCGAGGAGTTCGCCGCGTCTTTCGCCGGCACCACCGTCGTCGTGGTCGGCGCGGGCCAACTGGCGAGCGGGGTCGTGCGCAGCCTGCTCGACGCCTCGCCCGCGCTGGGCTCTCTCACGATTCTCAATCGCACACTCGCCACCGCCCAGGCCCTCTCCCACGAGTTGGGCGACCCGCGCGTCGGCGTCGCTGCGCTCGAGGACCTGCCGGGGCGCCTCGCGGGCGCCGACCTCGTGGTGGTGGCGGCCGAGGTGCCCTCGCCGTTGGTGACGCGAGAGCACCTCGCGGGGCGCTCCCGGCCGCTCCTCTTGCTCGACCTGGGCATCCCGCGCGCGGTCGCCGTCGATGTGAGTGACGTTGACGGCGTGCGGCGCGTGGACGTGGGTGACCTGCGCGAACGGATTGACCAGGCGCTCGACGGACGTCGCGAGGCGGTCGCCCACGCCGAAGCCCTCATCACCGACGACGTCGAGCGCTACGTCGCCGACCAGCGCGCGCGCGGCGCCGCGCGCATCGTGAGCGAACTGCGCGAGCACTTTGACGAGATCGTCAACGCCGAGCTCGCGCGACGCGAGCACGACTTGCTCGCCCTCGAGGACT
>JAJYAC010000004.1:0-66979 GCA_021779735.1 Actinomycetes bacterium | reverse complement strand
TCGCTGGTGCGCTCGGTGGTGGCCAAGCTCGCGCATCGGCCGACGGTGGCACTCAAGGAGTCGGCCGGCACCGACCAGGGAGTGCGCCTGAGCGAGGCGACGCGCCAGCTCTTTGATCTATGACGGTCCTGCGACTCGGGACGCGCCGCTCGCCCCTCGCGCTGGCCCAGGCGGGCTTCGTGGCGGCGCGACTCAGCGCCCTGGGCGTCGAGACGCGCATCGTCGAAGTCGAGACGAGCGGGGATCGGCGCCGCGACGAGGCCCTGTCGAGCTTGGGGGGCCAGGGCGTCTTCGCCGTGGAGATCCAACGGGCGCTGCTTACCGGCGAGGTCGACGCGGCGATCCACAGCGCGAAGGATTTGCCGAGCGCGAGTCCTGACGGACTCGCGCTCTCGTGCGTGCCCGAGCGCCGCGACGCGGCCGACGTCGTGGTGGGACGCGCTCTCGCCGGGCTCGGTCCCGGCGCGACGGTCGCCACGGGATCGCCGCGGCGCCGCGCGCTGCTTCTCGAGCGCCGACCCGACCTGCACGTCGTCGAGCTGCGCGGCAACATGGCGACGCGCCTGGCGCGCGCGGGCGATGACGTCGACGCTGTGATCGCCGCCGCCGCGGCGCTCGAGCGCCTCGGTGAGAGCGCGCGTATCGCCGAGCGCCTCGACCCGGAGTGGTTCGTCCCCCAGGTGGGCCAGGGCGCCCTCGCGGTCGAAACCCGCGTCGACGACGAGGCCACGCGCGCGGCGCTCGCGCCCCTCGACGACGTCGAGGCCCACGTGGCGCTGCGCGCCGAGAGGTCCTTCCTTCGTACTCTCGGCGCGGGATGCAGCGTGCCCGCGGGCGCGCACGCGTACTACCACGAGGGCTCATTGACTCTGCGCGGGGTCATGCTCGCCACCGACGGAACCCTCAGCGTGCGCGCGGTACTACGCGGAGACGATCCCGAGGCCCTCGGTAGCGCTCTGGCGACGCTCCTGGCCGACGAGCGACACGGGCGAGACCTCGCGGGCTGGCAGTGATGCGCGTCGTGCTGACGCGCGAGGCCGGCTACAACGAACGCCAACGTGACTGGCTCACCGGTCACGCCCACGTCGACGAGGTACCCCTCACGACGACGCTGCCCCTCGACCAGGAGATCGTCGACGCCCAGGTCGCCGCGCTGTCCGCCCGCCACGTTCGCTACATCGTCGTGAGCAGCGCTCGCGGCGCCAACTGTGGCGCGCGCGCCGCGCGAGTTCTCGGTGCGCCGCTTTTGAGCGTGGGGGCTTCGACGAGCGCCGCGCTGCGCGAGCGTGGTCTGGAGGTGCGCGCCGAGGCCGCGAGCGCGAGCGACCTCGCGCCCCTCGTCGACGAGGGACCGGTTCTCAGCCTTGGCGCGGCCGAGACCCGCCCCGAGCTCGCCGACGCCCTCGCGGCGCGCGGTATCGAGACGCTGCACGTCGCCTGTTACGAGACCCGAGCGCTCGAGCTCACCGAAGCCCAACGCGACCTGCTGGCGCGTGGCGACGTCGTTCTCATCGGCGCGCCCTCGGCCTGGGCGCTCGCGCGCGAGCACGTGGCGGCGAGCGCGTGGGTCGTGGTGCCGGGCGAGACGACCCGCGCGTGCGTACGCCGAGACCACGAGCGCGTCCTCGTGGGCTGGAGCTCGGACCTCGCCACGCGCCTGGCTAGCCTCGGCCCCGAGAGCGCGCAATAGGCTGGCGCCGTGTTCCCCGTTGAGAGACCCCGTCGCCTGCGACGCACGCCGGCCCTACGCCGTCTCGTCGCCGAGACGACGCTCTCGCCCTCGGACCTGGTCGCGCCGCTCTTCGTGGGCGAGGGACTCGAGAGTCCGCGCGCGATCGCCTCGGTGCCCGGCCACGTCCAGCACACGCTCGCGAGCCTGCGCGACGAGGTCGGCGCTCTCGTGGGCGCCGGGGTCGGCGGCGTCATCCTCTTTGGCGTGCCGAGCACGAAGGACGAGGTCGGCTCGGGAGCCTACGACCCCGAGGGCATCGTCCAGGTGGCGCTCTCTGAGCTGCGCGACGCCCACGGCGACGACATCGTCGTCATGGCCGACCTGTGCCTGGACGAGTACACGAGCCACGGCCACTGCGGGGTGCTCGACGCGCGCGGCGGCGTGGACAACGACGCCACCCTCGAGCTCTACGCGCGCGCGGCCCTCGCCCAGGCGAACGCCGGCGCGGCCGTCGTCGCCCCGAGCGGCATGATGGACGGTCAGGTTGGCGCCATCCGACGCGCCCTCGACGAGTCGGGCCACCAGGACACCGTGATCCTCGCCTACAGCGCGAAGTACGCGAGCGGTCTCTACGGCCCCTTCCGCGAGGCGGTCAACGTCGAAATCGCCGGCGGCGGCGACCGGCGCGCCTACCAGCAGGACTACCGCAATCGCCGCGAGTCCCTGCGCGAGGCGCGCCTCGATCTCGACGAGGGCGCGGACATTCTCATGGTCAAACCCGCGATGACCTACCTCGACGTGCTGAGTGACTTCGCGAGCGAGTTCGACGTGCCCCTGGCCGCCTACCACGTGAGCGGCGAGTACGCGATGGTCAAGGCCGCGGCCGAGCGCGGCTGGATCGACGGCCACGCCGTGGCCCTCGAGCAGCTGACGGCGATCAAGCGCGCCGGCGCGCAGATCGTCCTGACCTACTTCGCGCGCGAGGTGGCCGAGGCCTTGGGCGCGTGAGCAACGTCGAGTGGTTCGAGCGCGCCCGCGCGGTGATTCCCGGGGGCGTCGACTCGCCGGTGCGCTCCTTTTCCTCGGTGGGGGGCACCCCCTACACGGTCGCGAGCGGCGCGGGGGCCTACGTCACCGACGTCGAGGGTCGTCGCTACCTCGACTTCGTCCAGTCCTACGGGGCGTCGCTGCTCGGCCACGCCCACCCCGAGGTCGTGGCGGCGATCTGCGAGGCGGCCCAGCGCGGCTCGACCTTCGGCGCGCCCACGCCGGGCGAGGTGACCCTGGCCGAGATGCTGGTGGCGCGCGTGGCCGGTCTCGAGCAGGTGCGCTTCGTCTCCTCGGGCACCGAGGCCACGATGAGCGCCGTTCGCCTCGCGCGCGGCGCGACCCAACGCGCCAAGATCGTCAAGTTTGACGGCTGCTACCACGGCCACTCCGACGGGCTCCTCGTCGCGGGCGGCAGCGGAGTCGCCCAGCTGGGCCTGCCGGGTTCGGCCGGAGTCACCGAGGGAGCGGTCGCCGACACGATCGTCGCGCCCTTCAACGTCGTGCCCCAACTCGACGAGAGCGTCGCGGCGGTCCTCGTCGAGCCCGTCGCGGCGAACATGAATCTGGTCGCGCCGGCGCCGGGCTTCCTCGCGGGACTGCGCGCCGAGTGCGACCGCGTCGGGGCTCTCCTCATCTTCGACGAGGTCATCACCGGCTTTCGTCTGGGCGCCGGTGGCGCCGAAGAGTACTTTGGCGTCACGCCGGACCTGTGGTGCTTTGGCAAGGTGATCGGCGGGGGACTGCCGGTGGGGGCCTTCGGCGGCTCGGCGGCGCTGCTTTCCCACCTCGCGCCCGCCGGGCCCGTGTACCAGGCGGGAACCCTCTCGGGTAATCCGCTCGCGATGGCGGCGGGCTCGCGCGTGCTCGCCCTGGTGGGCCCGCGTGACTACGACGAGCTCGCGCGGCGGGTTTCGCGCTTTGCGGCGCGCCTCGAGGCGGCCATTCGCGCCTCGGGGCTCTACGCGATCGTGCCCGTCGTGGGCTCGCTGAGCGGCCTCTACCTCGCGCGCGAGGAGTCGCCCGCGCCCACGAACTTCTCCGAGGCGCGCGTCTGGGCCGAGAACGGCCTCTACCGCGCGTTCTTTCACGCGATGCTCGCGCGCGGCGTCGCGCTCGCGCCCGGCGCCTACGAGATCCTCTTCGTGGGTCTATCCCACGACGACGAGGTCTTGGACGCGGCCGTTGACGTCGCCGCCGACGCGGCCGCCGACGTCGCGGGCCACCTCGCGTGAGCCCCCTCTCGTCTTCGGGTTGGAGCGTGGCACCGAGCTTCGTGCCGCACGGAGCGAGCGCGCCGGTCACCCTGCTCTTTGACGACGACGCGCTGACCCAGCTCGCCGGCGACGAGCCGGTCGCCTGGCAGACGCCCTGGGTGGAGATCGTCCACCTCCAGCTCGCGCGTTCGGGTCGCGCCATGGCGCTCTTTGGCACCGTCGCCGGCGTGCGCTACTGCTGGCGCAACGCCTCCCTCGCGGACTACGACGCTGTCGGCGACGTCGTGCGAGCCCACGGCGGCGAGGTCACGCGTCGACGTCGCCGCGCGGGTCCCCTCGCCCTCGCGGTCGTGCTCTTGCTCGCGTCCTTCGCCGGGGGCATCGCCGCCTGGCTCTCTTCGGGTCCCCACGAGCTCGCGAGCGCGCGCGCGGTCAACCTCTCGATTCGCGATCTGCCGAGCTCGTTCAGCGCGGCGCCGACGTCGGTGCTGGGCTACCTTTTTGGCCCCGCGAACCAGGTCATCACCTCGACGCCCACCACGGCGGCACCGGCGGGCTCGTCGTGGGTGAAGGCGACGGCCGCCTTCGAGTCCTGCCTGGGCGTCAGCCACTCGGCCGACCGCGTCTACGGCGCGGCCGGGCAGATGCCGGACTACCAGGTCACTTCGCCCATCTTCAGCTCGAGCGACTTCGGCGGCATCCAGCTCGCGACGATTACCCAGTACTACGCGACCACGGCGATGGTGGAAAAGGACCGCGCCGAGATGAGCCGGGCGAACTTCGGCGCGTGCTTCGCGCGCGCCAACGCCCAACTTCTCGTCGACGGCGCCACGGGGACGGGCGAGACGCAAACCGGGGGCATCAACTGGACGCCGTCGACCTACGTGAGAGCCTGGGCGCGAGGGGGCGTCGTCGACGTCACGGTGCCCGGGATCACCACCCCGCTACACCTGGTGATGGTGGTGACGATCGCGCACCACTACGAGGTCACCCTCGGCGCGCTGGTCGCCCAGTGGCCCCAGAGTCGCGACTTCTTGAGCGGGCTGCTCTCCACTCTCAAGGCGCGCGTGGACTCTCTCGACACTCTCGCGGTCTAGCGAAGTCGCGCGGCGAGACGCTCGCGACACTCGGGCCACTCCTCGGCGGTGATCGAGTAGTAGGCGGTGTCGCGGTAGAGGCCCTCCTCACCGACGACCAAGGATGGCTGCCAGTGTCGCAGCACGCCCTCGAAGCTCGCGCCCAAGCGAAGGATCGCCGCGCGCGAGCGCTCGTTGCGCGCGTCGCTCTTGAGATCGACCCGCACGACCCCCCACGTCTCGAAGGCGTGGCGGAGCAGCAGGAGCTTCGCCTCGGTGTTGATCGCCCCGCGCTGGGCCGAGGCGGCGAGCCACGTGCCGCCGATCTCTACCGCGTAGAGCCTCGCTCCCTCGACGCGCAGCGTCATGAACCGCGTGGCGCCGACCACGCGCTCGGTGGCGAGGTCGCGCTGGACGAAGGGGAGGGTCTCGCCGCGAGCGCGACCCTCGAGCAGGTCCGCCACGTAGCGCGTGGCGTCCTCGAGCCCGTTGGGTACCACGGTGTAGCGAAAGGTGTCGCGATCCTCGGCCGCGGCGCTGGCCAGTGCTTCGGCGTGAGCGCTTCCGAGGGGCTCGAGGCGCACGTGGCGCCCCTCGAGTGTGAGTGGCTCGAGTTTCACGCGGCGATCGGTCGACGACGCCCGAGCAGACTGAAGGCCACGAGGCTGGCGAGGACGTAGGCCAACCAGACGACGCCTTGAAGGAGCGTCGGGTGATCGGCGTAGCCGAGGAACGAGTGGGCGAGGTCGCCTAAGTTCGAGGACTCGGCCAGCGCGCCACTCGTGTTCCACAGCACGTGGGTGCCCAGGGGCAGCCAGCCCAGCCCCTGGAGGTTCTGCACGGCGTCGACGAGGATCCCGGCGGCGAAGAACATCAAGAGCACGCCCAGGACGCGAAAGAAGATCTTGAAGTTGAGCCTCGTGCCCAGGCGGTAGATCGCAAAGGCCAGCGCGAGCGCGACGAGGAGTCCGAGCAGCGCCCCCACCAGCAGACCGTTGCCGTGCACGGGCGTCGCCGCTTGCTTGCTCGAGGCGAAGATGATCGCGAGGGTGAAGACCATCGTCTCGAGGCCCTCGCGCCCCACCGCCTGAAAGGCGAGGAGTCCGAGCCCGAAGCGCTCGGACTTCGACAGCGCGAGGTCGCTGCGGCTACGCAGTTCGCCGGCCATGGTGGGCGCGTGGGCGTGCATCCACAGCGTCATGGCCGTGAGTATCGCCGTCGCCAAGAGGTAGGTCACCGTCTCGAAGTAGGTCTGGACGTTGGACCCGTTGTACTGCTCGATCAAGAGGTAGGCGAGCACACCGCCCACCGTGACGAGCCCCAAGGCCGCCGCGACGCCCACGTAGACGTCTCGAAAGCGCTGGCGCTGGTCGATCTTGGCCAGGTACGACAGCAAGATCGCGATGATCATCGACGCCTCGATGCCCTCGCGCAGGAAGATGACGAAGGTGGGCAGCACTGCTCAGCGGTGCCTGTGAAGTGCGAGAGTCACGGGGCCAGGCTAACGGTCGAGCGGCCCGCTGGGGCTAGTGGTCGGCGCCGAGGAGCGTGTCGAGGAGACTCTCGGGGACGACGTCAACGAGTCGCGCGAGTGCGCGATATCCCACCTCGGCGGGCCCGGAGCGGTCGTTTCGCATCAAGTTGGCCATCACCGCGAGTAGTTCGCGCATGAGAGGCTCGATGCGCATGCCCACGCCCACGCACGCCGCGAGGATGGCCGGCTCGGAAATCACGCGCACGAAGGCGCGCGCCACCTTGTAGTACTCGCCGTAGGCCTCCTCGAGGCGCACGTCGTAGAGGGCGAGTCGCCCGGCGTCGTCGTGGGCCAGGGCCTCGCCGAGGACGCCGGCCGCGAGGCGACCGGACTCGTACCCGTAGGCGATGCCCTCGCCGTTAAAGGGATTGATGGTGCCCGCGGCGTCGCCGATCACCAACGTGTTGGCCCCCACTCGCGGTCCGCGCGCGAGCCCCATCGGCAGGCGCCCGCCCGTGGGCTCGCTGAGGCGCGTGGCCTCACTGAGTCCCCACGATTCGGCCACCTGGGCGACGAAGTACTCTTGGAGCTTGGTGGTGTTGACGCCCTTCCACTTGCCACCCGTCGAGAGCAGACCCACCCCGACGTTGACGCGACCGTCGCCGAGGGGAAAGATCCAGCCGTAGCCCGGCACGACCTCTCCCTCGGGACTGCGGATGTCGAGGTGTGACTCGATCCAGGGCTCGTCGTGGCGCTCGCTCGAGTAGTAGCCGCGCAGCGCCATACCCATCGGCCAGTCGCGCACGCGCTCTACGCCGAGCGCGCGGCCCAGGCGCGAGTTCTGCCCGTCGGCCACGACGATGAAGCGTGCGCGTACCTCGGCGACGTCGCCACTCTTCGTGTCGCGCACGGCCACCGCGCGCGCGCCGGGCAGCTCGTGCTCGTGTGCGGGGCTCAGCTCGAGTAGTTGGGTTGCTTCGGCGCCGACGAGCACGCTCGCTCCGAGGCTCTCGGCGCGAGCGGCCACGAGTCCATCGAGGTTAAAGCGCGTGATCGTGTAGCCGTGGGAGGGAAAGACGGGGTGCTCGGGCCAGTGCAGCTCGAGGCTCGCCCCGAAGCCGAAGGCGCGCAGGCCGTCGTAGCGGTGTCCGTGAGCCGCGACCTCGGCCTCTAGGCCCATGGCGGCGATCTGGTGCACGCTGCGCGGCGTGAGCCCGTCGCCGCAGGTCTTCTCGCGTGGGTACGTCTTCTTTTCGATCAGACACACCGACCAACCCGCCTGGGCGAGCCAGTACGCGCAGGCGCTGCCGCTGGGTCCGCCGCCCACGATGACGACGTCGAACTCTCGGTGGTCTAGATCAGCGACGCGCAGCACTCGACCACATTAGGTCGCCCCGTGCGACGCGCTTCGCGCCGCGCTCACCCGCGAGGACGTTGGACTCTGCGCGAGACGCGAAAAGTGACCCTGGTGATTCTGGTAGAAATGATGAACGTGAACCAGTACCTGCCAATACTGGGACTGCTCATACTCGGAGTGCTGTTCGCTTCAGGGTCGCTGGTCGCGTCGTCGATGTTGGCGCCGCGCAAGCGCCTCACGGAGGCGAAGCTCGCGCCTTACGAGTGTGGCATTGTCCCCGAGATTGACCCCCCGCAGCGGTTCCCCGTTCGCTTCTACTTGGTGGCGATGATCTTTGTCATCTTCGACATCGAGATCGTCTTCCTCTACCCCTTCGCGGTGGTCTTTCGCCAGCTGGGCGCCTTCGCGTTGGTCGAGGTGCTGGCCTTTTCGCTCGCCGTCTTCGCCGCGCTGCTCTTTCTCGTCTCCGAGGGCGCGCTGACCTGGGGCCCGGTCAAGCACCTCACGCCGGGCCTGCCGGCTCGGACCTCGTCGTCGACCATCGTGCGCCTAGGCGCCGACGTAGAGCGGGTTGCGTAGTGGCGTTAGAGGACCTGCAACACAACTTTCTTACCGGCCGTGTCGAGGACCTCGTGCGCTGGGCGCGTCGCGCGTCGCTCTGGCCGGCCGCCTTCGGTCTGGCCTGTTGCGCCATTGAGATGATGGCGAGCGGCGCGGCGGACTTCGACCTCGCGCGCTACGGCATGGAGGTCTTTCGCGCCTCCCCGCGCCAGAGCGACCTCATGATCGTCGCCGGACGGGTCTCTCAGAAGATGGCCCCCGTGCTGCGTCAGGTCTACGACCAGATGATGGAACCCAAGTGGGTCATCTCCATGGGCGTGTGCGCCTCGACCGGCGGACTGTTCAACAACTACGCGATCGTCCAGGGCGTCGACCAGATCGTGCCCGTCGACGTGTACGCACCGGGGTGTCCGCCGAGCCCCGAGACGCTGATGCACTCGATCCTCACGCTCCACGAGTCGATTCGCACCAACGAGATCATGAAGCGCCGCCACGAGGGCCGTCCCATTCAGCTCGCGAACGAGGAGAGCCCGTGGACGCCCCAGGTGCCGGTCGCCGTCAGACTGGGGACGCCCAAGTGATCGACCTGCCCGTCGACGCTCCCGCGGGCGTCATCGTCGCCGACGCCCCCGCCACCGACGTCGCGTGCTTTCCCACGCGCGATCAGTACGTCGCGCTCGTGGCCGCGTTCAAGGCGAGTGGCTACGAGATGTGCTCGGACCTGTGCGCGGTGGACTACCTGGGCCACGACGATCGTCCGCTGCCCGAGGGCGTGGCGGCCACTCGCTTCGAGGTGGTGGTGAACCTGCTCAGCCTGACCAAGCGCTCGCGCGTGCGCGTGCGCGTCCAGGCCGGCGACGCGCCCGAGGTGGACTCGCTCTTCGCGCTCTACCCCGGCGTGGAGGCAATGGAGCGCGAGGCCTTTGACTTGATGGGCGTGATCTTTCACGGACACCCCGACCTGACGCGCATTCTCATGCCCGAGGACTGGGAGGGTCACCCCCTGCGCAAGGACTACGCCGTGGGACGCGTGCCCGTGCAGTTCAAGGAAGCGCCGGGTCCCCGATGAGCGAACCCACCGTGCGCGCGGCCGAGCGGGTTGACCTGCTCACGGCCGAGACCTCCGAGGGCGCCCAGGAACTCCAGCGACGTGATCTCACGCCCTCTAACGAGCTCGGGCGCGAAGTCGGCGCCGTGCTGCGCCTCGACGGCCGCGTGCTCGACGCGCGCTCGATCGACGTCGAGCGTCCCGACGACGAGACGATGATCCTCAACATGGGCCCGTCGCACCCCTCGACCCACGGGGTGCTGCGCCTGATGCTCGAGCTCGACGGCGAGTTCGTGCTGCGCACGAAGCCCGTGATTGGCTACCTGCACACCGGCATGGAAAAGACCGGCGAGGAGCTGAGTTACGTCCAGGGCGCGACGAACGTCACGCGCATGGACTACCTGAGCCCGGTGATCAACGAGCTCTCCTACTCTCTCGCGGTCGAGAAGCTCCTCGGCGTCGAGATCCCCGAGCGCGCCACGTGGATTCGCATGATGATGAGCGAGCTCAATCGCATCTCCTCGCACCTCGTGTGGATGGCGACCAACGGCATGGACCTGGGCTCGTCGTCGATGATGATCTACGGGTTGCGCGAACGCGAGCTCGTACTGGCCTTCTTTGAGAAGACCGCGGGACTTCGCATGAACTTGAACTACGTGCGACCCGGCGGCGTGGCGGCCGACCTGCCCGACGGCTGGCAGGACGACGTGACGGTGATCTGTGACACCATCTACGAGCGCACGTTCGAGTACGACCAGCTCCTCACCGGTCAGCCCATCTTTCGCCAGCGCATGATCGGCGTCGCGCCCATCATGGCCGAGGAGGCGCTCGCCCTCGGCGTGACGGGTCCGCTGCTGCGCTCGACGGGCGTCGCCTGGGACCTGCGGCGCACGATGCCCTACCTCGCCTACGACCAGGTCGAGTTCGATGTGATCGTAGGCACCTACGGGGACAACTTCGATCGCTACGCCATTCGCCTCAACGAGATTCGCGAGTCGATTCGCATCGTGCGCCAGTGCGTGGAGATGATGCCCGCGGGCGACTACCGCAGCCAGGACCCCAAGGTGACCCCGCCACCGCGCGCGCGCATCGGCGAGTCCATGGAGGCCCTGATCCACCACTTCAAGCTCTTCACTGAGGGCTTTCGCGTGCCCGCGGGCGAGGTCTACTCGGCGGTGGAGTCCCCGCGGGGCGAGCTCGGCTGCTACCTCGTCGCCGACGGCGGGGCCAAGCCCTGGCGCATCCACGTGCGCGCGCCGAGTTTCGTGAACCTCCAGGCCGTCCCGCTGCTGATGCGCGGCGGCTCCATCTCTGACGCCATCACCGTCATTTCGACGGTCGATCCGGTCCTGGGAGAAGTTGATCGATGAGTCACCTGCGAACCGAGATGCGACAGCGGGCCGAGGAGCTCGTCTCGCTCTACCCGTCGCGACGTTCGGCGATGTTGCCGCTGCTGCACCTGTGCCAGGAGCAAGACGGCTATCTCACCGACGAGGCCATGGCCGAGGTCGCCGAGTTGACGGGCACCACGCCGGCCGAGGTGCGCGGCACCGCGTCCTTCTACGACATGTTCCACCTCGAGCCCGTCGGGCGCTACGTCGTGGGCGTGTGCACGAACATCGCGTGCCTGTTGCGTGGGGGAGAGGAACTCCTGGCCCACGCGAGCGAGGTCCTCGGCTGCGCGGTGGGGGCCACGAGTGACGACGGCCTCTTCACCCTCGAAGAGACCGAGTGCCTCGCGGACTGCAACGTCGCGCCCGTCGTGCAGGTCAATCACCGCTACGTGCGCACCACGACCCCCGAGGCCTTTGACGGCCTCGTCGCGGACCTGCGCGCGGGCCGTCTCGATCACGATGTCCCCCCCCACGGAACGCTCATTCGCGTGCGCCGCAGCGGGGGACTGCGCGTCGACAGCGCCGAGATCGCCGCCGAGCGCGCGAGTGCGCGCGACGCGCGCGCGTTGAGGGAGCAGTAGTGGCCTTCCTCGACTCGCCGCGCATCGTCACGAGCCGCAAAGACTTCGCCGACTCCTTCACCCTCACGCGCTACCTGGCGACCGGTGGCTACGCCGGTCTCACCAAGGCGCTTTCGATGTTTCCCGAACAGGTCGCCGCCGAGGTCGACGCCGCCTCCCTGCTGGGCCGCGGCGGCGCGGGCTTTCCCGCGGGGCGCAAGTGGTCGATGCTGCGCAAGTCCGCCGTGTCCTACCTCGTGGTCAACGGTGACGAGTCCGAGCCGGCGACCTTCAAGGACCACTACCTCGTCGAGCGCGATCCCCACCAGCTCGTCGAGGGCGTCATCATCGCCGCCTACGCCCTGCAGGTCACTCGCGCCTTCATCTTCTTGCGCGGGGAGTTCGCGCTGGGACTCGAGCGCGTCCAGCAGGCCGTCAACGAGGCCTACGAGCACGGCGCCCTCGGTCGTCACATCTTCGGCTCGTCCTTTAGCCTCGACATCGTCGTGCACCCCGGCGCGGGGGCCTACATCTGTGGCGAGGAGACGAGTCTCATCGAGGCCCTCGAGGGCAAGCGGGGATTTCCGCGCATCAAGCCACCCTTCTTCCCCGCAGTGACCGGCCTCTACGGGGAGCCGACGGTTGTCAACAACGTCGAGACGATGTCGAACCTGCCCTGGATCGTCACCCACTCGGGCGCCGCCTTCGCCGCGCTCGGCGCCGGGCGATCGACCGGCACGCGTCTCTTCGCTCTGGCCGGACGGGTGAACAACCCGGGCGTCTACGAGATCGAAATGGTGAAGAACACCTTTCGCGACATCATCTACGACCCCGCCCTGGGCGGCGGGGTCATCGGGGACAAGGCCGTCAGGGCCATCATCCCTGGCGGCGTCTCGGCGCCGTGGTTCGGCCCCGATCAGCTCGACCTGGCCCTCGGTCAAGACGAGGTCGCGGCCGAGGGCTCGATGCTCGGCTCGGGCTCGATCGTGGTCTTGGACGAGGACAGCTGCGTCGTGCGCGCGGCCTGGCGCATCACGAAGTTCTTCTCGCGCGAGTCCTGCGGACAGTGCACGCCCTGTCGCGAGGGCTCGGGCTGGCTCGAGCGCATCCTCTATCGCCTCGAGCACGGCGGCGGACGCGTCGAGGACCTCGACCTGCTCCTCGACCTCGCCGACAACATCGCGCCGGGTCTCACCTGGCCGCCCCAGCAGACGACCATCTGCGTGCTGGGATCGTCGATACCCTCGTCGATTCACTCGGCTCTCTCACTGTTCCGCGACGACTTCGTCGCCCACGTCGATCACGGGAGCTGCCCGCATGGCTGACGAAACCCCCACCACCGTGACCATCACGCTCAACGGACGGCCCGTCGTGGCCGCGCCGGGCGAGCTCTTGATCAGCGTCGCCGAGCGGGCGGGCACGTACATTCCGCGCTTTTGCTACCACCCGCGCATGGAGCCGGTGGGGGTGTGTCGCATGTGCCTCGTCGAGGTCGAGGGCCCACGCGGGGCGACGCTGCAGCCCTCGTGCTACCTGCGCGTGAACGACGGCATGGCCGTGGTCACCGACTCCGAGAAGGTCAAGAAGGCCCAAGACGGCGTCCTCGAGTTCCTCCTCGCCAATCACCCCCTCGACTGCCCGGTCTGTGACAAGGGCGGCGAGTGCCCCCTGCAGGATCAGACCCTGGCCCACGGCTCGGGCGAGACGCGCTTCGTCGAGGAGAAGCGCCACTTCGAAAAGCCGATCCCCATCGGCGAACTGGTCCTGCTCGACCGCGAGCGCTGCATCCAGTGCTCGCGCTGCACCCGTTTCGCCGCCGAGGTCGCCGGCGACGCCCAAATCGACTTCGCCGGCCGGGGCGACCTTCTCGAGGTAGCGCCCTCGCCCACCCAGCCCTTCGACTCGGTGTTTTCGGGCAACACGGTCCAGATCTGCCCGGTGGGGGCCCTCACGGCCAAGCCCTATCGCTTCAGCGCACGCCCCTGGGACCTCGATCAGGTCGAGAGCACGTGCACGACCTGCGCGGTGGGATGTCGCATCGCGGTGCAGTCCTCGGGCGGGCGTCTCAGTCGCGTGCTCGGCCTCGACAGCGACGCGGTGAATCACGGGTGGCTCTGTGACAAGGGCCGCTTCAGCCTCGACAGCGTCGACGGCAACGAGGAGAGCACTGACGTGCTCTCGCCGGCGACACGCGTGAGCGTGCCGATGGTGCGCGAAGACGGCGTCCTAACCCCGACGAGCTGGTCGCACGCCCTCGCGCGCGCCGCCGCGGTGCTGGGGGAGTCTTCGCGCGGACCCGACGGCGTGGGCGTCATCGGTGGCGCCGCTCTCACCAACGAGGCGGCGTACGCGTGGAGCCGCTTCGCGCGCGAGGTGCTGGACACCGAGCACGTGGACTGCCACTACGGCGACGGACTCGACGGGCGCCTGCTCCAGGCGCTGCCCGGCGCCACCATCAACGACGCCGCCTCGGCGCGCGTGATCGTGACCTTGACCGGAGACCTGCGCCAGGAGCTGCCGGTGCTCTATCTACGCCTGCGCGAGGCTGTGCGCCAGAAAAGCGCTCTCATCGAGTTCGCCTTTGGCGCGAGCGCGCTGCGTTCGCTCGCGCGCGTCGCGCTCGCGGTTCGACCGGGTGAGGCCCACCTCGTAGCCCACGCGCTCGCCGGCGAGACGCCGACGGCCGACATCGCCGCCAGTGCAGCCGACATCGCGAGCGCGCGCGAGCTGCTGGGTGACGGCGAGGGTGTCGTCGTCGTGGTGGGACGGCCCAACCTGGCCGAGGACCCCGCGGTCATCGAGACCGCGCTGCGCACGCTCGCCGAGCGGTTCCCGCGCGCGCGCTTTCTCGTCGCCCTGCGTCGCGCCAACGTGCGAGGCGCCCTCGACATGGGTCTCGCGCCGGGGCTAGCCCCGGGGCGTCGCCTCGGCGCGCCCGGACGCGACACTCTCGCCCAGATTGACGCTCTCTCCAGTGGCGCCCAGAGCGCGGTCGTGCTGCTGGGGGGCTGCCTCCTGGGCAATGTGCTCGACGTCGAGCGCGCCCGCGCGGCCCTCGAGAGGGCTCACGTGGTGGCGGTGACCGGTCACGGTGGGGCCAGCCTCGCGTACGCGGACGTCGTATTGCCCGCGGCGGTCTCGCACGAGCGTCGCGGTACGGTGACCAATCTCGAGGGCCGCGTCAGCGCCCTCGCCGCCAAAGTCGCCGCGCCCGGCTCGGCCTGGGACGACGTGACGATCGCCGCCGAGCTCGCGGTGGCGTTGGGCGCCTCGCCCGAGGTCACCTCCCTCGAGGTCGCGGCCAAGCTCCTCGAGGAGACGACCGGGTACCCGGCTCTCTCGGTGCTCAACGACGCGAGCGCTGACGGCGTGCTCGCGAGCACCGGCGAACGCAGCGCGAGGCGCACGCTCGACCCCATGGCCTTTCCGGGGGTGCGCTCGACCGACGCCCTGGGCCAGGGCGAGTTCGCCGGCGACACGGTCCTCGCCCACGCGCACGGCCACGGCTCGTCGGCGCCGGTGACCTGGGACCAGGTCACGGCCGGATCCGGCGTGGCGCTGCCGCACGTGGACGCGTACTCGTTGCGCCTCTTCGCCAGCCGGCGCCTCTACGACCACGGGATCGCGATGTCTGGTTCGCCCTCGCTGCGGGGCCTCATCGACGAGACGACGCTGCGCGCGCACCACGCCGACCTCGATCGCCTGGGACTTGTGACGGGTGACACGGTGAGCGTGGTGGGAGAGAACGAGCGCGTGACGCTGCCGGTGGCCAGCGACGACGCGGTGCCGCGCGGGGTGGCCGAGGTGGGCTTTGGTACGCGACGCGACGGCGAGAATCTGCTCTCGCGACTGTGCTCGTCCCAGACGCTCACCCTCGTGCGACTGGAGTCTCGATGATCTCCTCGATCGATCCGCTCTACGCCCACGGCATCTCGCTCGCGGTGGTGCTCATCGTGCTTCTGCGAGTGGTCGTGGCCTTCGCGGTCTTGCTCAACGCGGTGATCGTGATGATCTGGTTCGAGCGCAAGGCCATCTCGGACATGCAGAGTCGCATTGGGCCCCAGCGCTGGGGACCGTTTGGACTACTCCAGACCGTGGCCGACGGGCTCAAGCTGATGCTCAAGGAAGACCTGATGCCGGCCGAGGCCGACCGCTTCGTCTTCAAGTTGGCGCCCTTCCTCGCGTTGATTCCGGGCATCATCACCTTCGCCATCGTGCCGGTGGGTGGCACGCTCACCATTGCGGGCCACCCGGTGCTCTTGCAGGTGGCCAATCCGCCCATGGGCATCCTCTTGATGCTCGCGATGTCGGGGATCTCGGTCTACGGCGTCATGCTCGCCGGGTGGGCGTCGGGCTCGAAGTACCCGCTCCTGTCCTCGGTGCGCGCGAGCGCCCAGATGATCAGCTACGAAGCCGCCCTGGGGCTGGCGATCGTGATGGTCGTGCTCGTCACCGGCTCGCTCTCGACCCACGACATCGTCGCCGCCCAGGCACACGGCCTGTGGCACTGGAACGTGGTGCGTCTGGGCTTCATTCCCTTCGCCGTGTTCCTGATCGCCATCACCGCCGAGCTGAACCGCCCGCCCTTTGACGTTGTCGAGGCCGAGAGCGAGCTCGTCGGAGGATTTCACACCGAGTACTCGTCGTTTCGCTTCGCGATCTTCTACCTCGCGGAGTTCATGAACACCATCACGATGTCGGCGATCATGGTCACCCTCTTCTTTGGCGGTCCCGCCGGGTGGGTGCCCCCTGTTCCTCACCTGCGCTGGATCTTTCCCATCCTGTGGTTCGTTCTCAAGACGACGATCTTTGCGTTCTCCTACGTGTGGTTCCGCGCCGCCCTTCCGCGCTTTCGCTACGACCAGCTCATGGACCTGGGCTGGAAGCGGCTCATCCCTCTCAGCCTCGGCTGGCTGCTCGTGGTCTCGGGCTTTCTCATCGCCCCGGCCTGGGGCTTTGCCATGGGCGCCGTCGTCCTGCTCGCCTGGACGATGCTGACGCGGGCCTTTGAAATTGGCGCGAGCCGCGAGCGCGGCGCCGAGGCGGTTCTGCCCGTGATCGGCGCGCGACCCGTGCCGCCCGAGGTGCTGCGCGAGTGGACCGACCAGGAGGACGCGTAGTGGGTGCCATGAGTTTCTTCGGCGGCTTTCGCCTCACGCTGGCCCACATCGGGCGCCCGACGGTCACGACCAGCTACCCCCAGGCCAAGCGGCCCAAGCAGCCGCGCCAGCACGGGCGCCACGTCCTCAATCGCTACGAGGACGGCATGGAGAAGTGCATCGGCTGCGAGCTGTGCGCCGGGGTGTGCCCGGTGGGCTGCATCTACGTGCGCGGCGCGGACAATCCCGAGAACCCGGTCAGCCCGGGGGAGCGCTACGGCTACACCTACGAGATCAACTACCTGCGCTGCATCCACTGCGACCTGTGCGTCGAGGCGTGCCCCACGCAGGCGATCACCGAGTCCAAGCTCTTCGAGTTCTCCTTCACCAACCGCGCCGACGCGATCTACACCAAGGCCGAGCTCGTCGTCGACGACGCCGGCGAGCCGCGCCACCTGCCCTGGGAGGACTGGCGCGAGGGCGAGTCGGCCATGACCGGCGGCTGGATGCGCGCAACGAGCCCTGCCGGTGACGCCTCCTTTGAGGGTGTTGTCCAGTGGAGCGGCGAGCTCGGCGTGGGCGTGCGCGAGGCCGAGGCCGGCCAGAGCGGTGAGCCCAATCCGGCGACCGGCACCAAGTCGATCCGCGAGGCCTTCTACCGCCACCTCCAGCCCGCCGACGTGCCGGCGAACAAGCGGGGCCTCGCCGGGATGATGAACTCGCTCAAGGCGAAGTCGCCCCGGGCCAAGAGGGGTGGGGACGCGTGATCGCCGCCACCTACTCCGTGGGCGCCGTGGCGGTCTTCGTGACGGCGGCCCTGCTAGTGCTGGTGGGCGCGATCGGCGTCATCAGCGTCAAGAACCCCGTGCACGCCGCGATGAGCCTCATTATGACCCTCTTCGGCGTGGCCGTGGCCTTCGTGGCCCAGTCGGCCGACTTCCTCGCCGCGGTCCAGATCATCGTCTACGCGGGGGCGATCGTCGTCCTCTTCCTGTTCGTCATCATGTTTCTCGGCGTCGACCGGCGCGAGGGCGTGCGCGTCGAGCCCCTCGTGGGCCAGCGTCCCCTCGCCGCGACCGGCGTGGCGATCACCGTCGCCGGCATCGTGATCTTGATGGCGCGTAGCCACTGGGTCAGTGGCGCGATGTCCGTCTCGACGTCGGGCACGGCGCTCGCCACGGGCTCGGGCAACGTCAGCCAGCTCGGCACCGCGGTCTTTACGACGTACCTCTACGCCTTCGAGGCCACCGCCGCGCTGCTCGTCATCGCCGTGGTCGGGGCCATCGTGCTCGCGCGTCGCGAGCGCTTGATCGACGAGGAGGACGCGTGAACGTTCCCGCCGCCTGGTACTTGGTGCTCGCCGCCGTTCTCTTTGGCGTGGGCGCCTACGGACTGCTCACGAGGCGCAGCGCGCTGATCATGTTCATGTGCCTCGAGCTGATGCTCAACGCCGTCAATCTCACGTTCGTGACGTTCTCGCGCACGATGTCCGACATCGCCGGGCAGGTCACGGTCTTCTTCGTCATGGTGGTGGCCGCCGCCGAGGTGACGGTGGGCCTGGGCATCGTCGTGGCGATCTTTCGACGTCGCAGCTCCACGTCGGTCGATGAGTTGTCCGAGATGAAGGGCTGACATGGCACCCCTGGCCACGCTGATCCTATTGATGCCCCTCGCGGGATTCCTCTTCGTCCTGATCAA
This sequence comes from Actinomycetes bacterium, assembly GCA_021779735.1. Taxonomy (GTDB): domain Bacteria; phylum Actinomycetota; class Acidimicrobiia; order Acidimicrobiales; family RAAP-2; genus RAAP-2. Next base: position 48,776 of record JAJYAC010000004.1, on the reverse strand, counting down.
CGGCGCGCGCATGAGCGAGCGCGCGATCGGCACCGTGGCCACGACCGCGATCGCGACGAGCTTCGCGCTGTCGGTGGCGGCCTTCGTGACGCTGCTGTCGAGCTCGTCGCGCGAGGTCACGGTCCAGCTCTTCACGTGGATCTCGGTGGGCACGCTCCACGTGCCCGCGGCGCTGCTCGTTGACCCGCTGTCGATCACCATGAGCCTCTTCGTGACGGGCATCTCGGCGCTGATCCACCTGTACTCGATGGGCTACATGCACGCCGAGCGCGACTATCGCAAGTTCTTTCTCTACCTGAACCTCTTCGTGTTCTCCATGCTCACTCTCGTGCTCGCCAACAACCTGGTGCTGACCTTCGTGGGCTGGGAGGGCGTGGGCGTGTGCTCGTACTGGCTGGTCAGCTACTACTTCGACCGCGACAGCGCGGCGAGCGCGGGTAAGAAGGCCTTCATCTACAACCGCGTCGGCGACGTGGGCCTGCTGGTGGCGATGTTCCTGCTCTTTGGCCACCTGCACACGCTGACCTACCTCTCGGTGTTCGCCAGCGCGGGAACCCTGGACCCGACGGTCGCCACCCTCGTCGTGCTCGCGCTGTTGCTCGCCGCCACCGGCAAGAGCGCCCAGATCCCCCTCTTTAACTGGTTGCCCGACGCGATGGAGGGCCCGACCCCGGTGTCGGCGCTGATCCACGCGGCGACGATGGTCACCGCCGGGGTCTACCTGCTCGTACGGATGTCGCCGGTGCTCGCGCTCTCCTCGGGGGGGCGCGCCACGATCGCGGTGATCGGTGGGGTCACGGCCTTCGTGGCGGCGACCATCGCCACCTCCCAGAAGGACATCAAGAAGGTCCTCGCGTTCTCCACGGTCTCTCAGATCGGCTACATGGTGCTCGCGGTGGGCGCGGGCGCCTACGCGGCGGCGATCTTTCTCATGGTGAGCCACGCGTTCTTCAAGGCTCTGCTCTTCCTGGGTTCGGGCTCGGTCATCCACTCGCTCCACGGCGAGCAGGATCTGCGCAAGATGGGCGCCCTGGCGAAGTTCCTGCCGCTGACCTTCCCCACGTTCCTCGTGGGCTGGCTCGCGATCTCGGGCATCCCGCCCTTCGCGGGATTTTGGTCCAAGGGCGACGTGCTCACCAACGTCTTCTCCTACTCCAAGCCCCTGTGGATCCTCGGCGTGGTGACCGCCATTCTCACCGCGTACTACATGAGTCGACTCTTCGTCCTCACGTTTCAGGGCACCGAGCGCTTCCGCGAGGTGACCCACGGGGCCGACCCCCACGAGTCGCCCTGGGTGATGACGGCGCCCCTCGTGGTGCTGGCCGCGCTGAGCCTGCTCGGCGGCGCGCTCGACCTGCCCTGGGTGCACCACAACTCGCTCGCGGGCTTCCTCGCGCCGACCTTTGGCTACGTCGGCGCGCACGCGGCGCCCACGACGATGGCCCAGGTGGGACTGGCCAGCGTCGACGTCGTCGCGGCGATCCTGGGCCTGCTCGCGGCCTTTTCCATCTGGCGCGACCGGGTCTCCTCGACGCGCTACGAGAAGTCGTTCTTCGAGCACGTCTGGCACTGGGACGACGCCTACGACACGGTCCTGGCTCGCCCGCTGACCGCGGCCAGTGAGTTCGCCGGCGCGGTGATCGAGCCGCGCGTGATCGACGGGGCGGTCACGGGCGTGGCCGTCGCGGTGCGTCGCAGCGCTGAGGGCGCTCGCAAAGTCCAGTCGGGCTTCGTGCGCCACTACGCGCTGGCCACCGTCCTCGGTTTGGCCGTCATCGTTACCTATCTCGTCGCGAGGGTGGGCTAGTCATGCATTCGTCCCTGTGGTTGAGCCTCCTGATCGCGGTGCCCCTCGCGGGCGCGCTGGCCGCCGCGCTGGTGCGCGAGCGGCTCAACGCCGCCTACCGCGTCGCGGTGGGAACGTCCGTGATAGAGATGGCCCTCTCGCTCGTCGTGGCGTTCCTCTACAACAACGCCGTGCCCGGCGCGGCGACCTTCGACTTCGCCGGACGGTGGGTGCTCGCCGCGCCCTTCGGCCTCGCCTACGACGTGGCGCTCGATGGCATCAGCCTGCTGATGGTGGTCCTCACGGCCCTCGTGGTGTTGCTCGCGCTGCTCGGCGCGCGCGACACGCGCCGCGAGGGAGCCTTCGTGGCCTGGCTGTTGCTACTCACCTCCTTCACGATGGGCAGCTTCCTCGCCCACGACGTCCTCGAGTTCTTCATCTTCTTCGAGCTGACCCTCGTGCCGGCGTACTTCATCATCTCCCAGTGGGGCGGCGCCCAGCGCAGCCGCGCGGCGCTGAAGTTCTTCGTCTACACGTTCACGGGTTCGGCCTTCCTCTTCGTGGGCACGCTGTACCTGGGCTTTGCGCACCAGCACCAGACCCAGGGGGCGCTGACCTTCGCCTACTCGGCGCTCTCGTCCACGGCGATGTCCTCGGGCACCGCGACGTGGCTCTTCGTCGCCTTCGCGATCGCCTTCGCGGTGAAGTCGCCGATCTGGCCCCTGCACACGTGGTCGCCACTCACTTACGCCGAGGCGCCGACGGCGGGCTCGATCGAGCTCTCGGCGCTGCTTGCCAAGCTCGGCAGTTACGGCCTGCTGCGCTTCGCCTTCGCCCTCTTTCCCCTCGCCCAGGCCAACGTGCGTCCGGTGATGCTGAGCCTCGCGGTGATCGGCATCATCTACGGCAGCGCGCTCGCCGCGGTCACCCCCGACCTCAAGAGACTGGTCGCGTTCTCGTCCCTGGCCCAGATGGGCTTCATCACCCTTGGGATCATGACCGGTTCGAAGATCGCGATGGTCGGCGCGGTGTTGTTGATGTTCAACCACGGCGTGATCACGGTGGGCTTCTTCTTGCTGATCGGCTTCATCGAGAAGCGCCGCGGTAGCGCGACGATCGCTGACCTGACGGGCTGGCAGGGTCCCGCGCCCGTTCTCGCGGCGCTCTTTACCGTCGTCATGCTCGCCTCGATCGGCCTGCCGGGCCTGTCGGGCTTCGTCTCGGAGTACCTCATCCTCATCGGTGCCTTCGCCACCCACGCGTGGTGGGCCCTGGTGGGAACCCTGGGCGTGGTCCTCGCCGCGCTCTACCTGCTGTGGGCCTACCAGCGGGTCTTTCACGGGCGCCACCACGGGGAGGCGATTTCGGACGCGAGCGCGCGCGAGCGCTGGGTCATGGTGCCCGTCGTCGTTCTCATCGTCGCTCTCGGGGTCTTTCCCCGGCCGGTACTCGATCGCATCTCTCCCTCGGTCCAACAGGTGATCGAGCACGTGGCGCCGGCGGGGGTGAGCAAGTGACTTCGCTGATGCCCTCGATCCACTACCTGGCCGTGCTGCCCGCGGCCCTCGTGCTCGGCGCGTCGGTGCTGGCTCTCATCCTCACGTCGCTCGTGCGCGGCGGGATCTCGACGCGAACCTCCACGGGGATCAGCGTCCTCGCGGGACTCGCGACACTCGTCGTGACCTTCTTTCAGTGGAGCTACGTGGCCCACCACGGCGCGACGACGACCATCGACCACGCCATTGTTCTCGACGGCTTCTCGGTCGTGGCGACGGGCGTGCTCGCCGTCAGCTTGATCATGGCGGCCCTCGTCGCCCACGACTGGCTCTCGCGCAGCGCGGTCTCGGGTCCGCAGTTTCACATCCTGGCCCTCGCGGCGAGCGCGGGCGCGCTCGTGATGGTCCAGGCCAATGACCTCGTGGTGATCTTCCTCGGTCTGGAGATCCTCTCGATCGGCCTCTACGTGCTCGTGGCCCTGGACCGGCACCGCGCGAGCTCGAGCGAGGCGGCCCTGAAGTACTTCCTCCTCGGCGGCTTCGCGTCGGCGATCTTCATCTACGGCGCGGCGCTCGTCTACGGCGCGACCGGCACGACGAACGTCTCGTCGATCTCGTACTTCCTCGCGGGCAACGTCCTGCTGCGCCCGGGTCTGCTGTGGGCGGGTGGCGCGCTGTTGCTGGTGGGCTTCGCCTTCAAGGTCGCCGCGGTGCCCTTCCACCTGTGGTCGCCCGACGTCTACGAGGGCGCGCCGACGCCGGTGACCGGCTTCATGGCCTCCATCGTCAAGGTCGGCGCGTTCGCGGCTCTCGTGCGCGTGATCATCTCCGCGCTCGGCACCCAGATGGACACGTGGCGGCCGATCCTCTTCGCGCTCGTCGTCTTGACGACGTTGGTGGGTGCCTCCATGGCTCTCATCCAGCGCAACGTCAAGCGCATGCTCGCCTACTCCTCGATCAATCACGCGGGATTTATCTTGCTCGGCGTCTGGAGTGCCACCACGCGCGGCAATGCGGCGACCCTCTTCTACCTGATGACCTACGCGCCCATCGTGGTGGCGACCTTCGCGGTGGTGGCTCTCGTGGGTGGGGCTCGAGACGACGCGCACGCGATCGACCGCTACCGCGGCCTCGCGCGACGCCAGCCCCTCCTCGGCGGCGCGCTCGCGATCCTGCTGCTCAGCCAGCTCGGGGTGCCCCTGACGACTGGCTTCTACGCCAAGTTCGCGGTGCTCGCGAGCGCGGTGGACGCCGGGGGCGGCGCACTCGCGGTGATCGCCCTCTTGGCCGCGGCGATCGCGGCGTTCTTCTACCTGCGCTGGGTGCTCGCGCTCTACGCCGAGGAGCCGGTTGAGCTTGATCGAGTCGTCGTGGGTCGCGCGAGCGCGCTGGTGATCGGTCTCGGCGTCGCGATCACGCTGGTCTTTGGCGTCTGGCCGGGCCCGCTCGCGGCCCTCGCCTCGCACGCGACCGTCCTCTTCACCCCGTGAGAGTCGCTCTCGCGACCTGTGCGCACGAGGTCGATCCCGACGCTGGACTGCTGGTGGGCGCCCTTGAGGACCTGGGCGTGGACGCGCGCCTCGAGGTCTGGAACGACGAGGGAGTCGACTGGGACCAGTACGAGCTCACGGTGGTGCGTTCGACGTGGGACTACACGAGCCAGCGCGAGGCGTTTCTCGCCTGGGCGCGCTCGCTCGCGCGCGTGGCCAACCCCTACGAGGCGCTCGAGTACTCCTCGGACAAGCGCTACCTCTTCGACCTCGCCGCGCGCGGACATCGCATCGTGCCCACGCGACTCGTCTCGGTGGGTGAGACCCCGACGTTCTACGACGTCGACTTCGTCGTCAAGCCCTGCGTGGGGGCGGGATCGATCGACGCGGACCGCTACGCACCCTCCGAGGGCGAGCGCGCGAGCGCGCACGTGGCTCGCCTGCACGAGAGTGGGCGCGACGCGCTGATCCAGCCCTACGTGGTGAGCGTGGACGACGTGGGCGAGACGGGACTCGTCTTTCTCGCCGGCGAGTTCAGCCACGCCATGGTCAAGGCCGCGATGCTCAACGTCGCACCCGACACCCGCGATCGCCTCTATCGCGCCGAGCGCATGTCGCGCGGGCACGCCGATCCCGCGGCCCTCGCGCTCGCGCGCGCCGTGCTCGAGGAGGTGGGCTTTGATCTCACCTACGCGCGCGTGGACCTGGTGCCCACGCCCGAGGGCTGGGCCGTGATGGAGCTCGAGCTCGTCGAGCCCGCACTCTTTCTCGCTTACGACGACGCGGCTCCCGCTCGTCTGGCCCGGGCGATCCTCGCGCACCTGTCACCCCGCTGAGGCGCAACGCGACGGCACGGCGGGGCCAGAGCCACGTGACACGTCGGGCATTGGGCGTATTGGTTGGTTCGTGCGTTTCACGAGGACACGTATCTTGGGGGCAAACACGAGATATATCACGGTGTTTACCCGGTAGTTAGCGGTCTTGTAGGGGTGAACTCGCTCATCGGAAGCGGTATTAGCAAGTGCTTTAGTTGACTATAGATATGAATTTTCTTCATAAATTTATTCTTCCTTGTGGTACCTTCGGCCACACAGGGAGTTGCGATGAGCATCCAATCGCCGATATCGGTAGGTGACGTCGCTTCCGCAGGAGAGGGCACAACTGTCGGGGCCGCGCCGTCGGGGCGCGCCGCGTCCTGGCGGCACTGGTCTGACTGGTCACTGTCGGCCAAGGGCGTGGCCGTGCTCGCGGTGCCGCTCGTCATGCTGGTGGTCGCCTCGAGCATCTTCTACTCGACGTCGTCGTCCGAGTCGAACTCCGAGTCGTGGGTCACACACACGATGACCGTGCGCAACGCCATCCAGAAGGTCGCGGGCGACGTGCTCGACGGAGAGACGGGCATTCGTGGCTACCTCGTCACCAGGGACTCGGCGTTCCTCGCCCCGATGTACCAAGCGCGTGCGGCGATCGGTCCCGATCTCTCGAACCTCGCCGCACTCGTGGCCGACAACCGCGTCGAACGCGCGCGCGTCGCCACCTTGCGCTCGCTGGTGGGTGCGGGCTACCAATTCACCCTTGCGGCAATACCGCCGGTGACCGACCCCGCGGCACGTTCACGCTGGCTGTATCGCCAGAAGTCCTCCACCGATGCGATCCGCACGGTCCTCGCATCAATGTCGGCGACTGAGGAGACTCTCCTGGCCACGCGCGAGCGCGTCGTGGCCAACGACCGAGTCCACGCCAACGTCGCCGTGGGTCTCGCCCTTGGGGCGGGCCTGGTCATCGGCGTTGCCCTGATGATCTTCTTCACGCTGGGACTCACCCGTCGCCTGCGCCGACTCCTCGAGGACGCCAACCACCTGGGTGACGACGAGCCCTTGGGCGACGTGGATCGGGCGGGTGACGAGCTGGGGGTCTTGTCGCGCCACCTGGCCGACGCGGTCGCGACCCGGCGCGCCCTCGAGGCCGACGCGCGCGCCGCGCGCGAGTCGGCGGAGGCGGCCAGTGAGGAGAAGAGTCGGTTCCTCTCGCGCATGAGCCACGAGCTGCGCACGCCCCTTAACGCAGTGCTCGGCTTCGCGCAGCTGCTGGAGATGGACGCCGAGGGCGAGCAGCGAGAGTCTCTCGTCCAGATCCGTCGCGCCGGACGCCACCTGCTCGATCTCATCAACGAGGTCCTCGACATCTCGCGCATCGAGTCGGGCACCATGACCTTTTCCTCCGAGCCCGTGGGTCTGGCGGAGATGATCGGCGAGGTCGGCGACCTGCTCACCCCGATGGCGCGTGAGCGACGGGTCAGTCTCGCCACGTCGGCGACCGACGGGTGCCCCTACTACGTGCACGCCGATCGACAGCGGGTCAAGCAGATCTTGCTCAATCTCGTCTCCAACGCGATCAAGTACAACCGCGCGGGCGGCAGCGTCGTCTTCGAGTGTGAACGCGTCGCTGAGTCGAGCGTGCGCCTCGAGGTGCGTGACACCGGTATCGGCATGAGCGAGCACGACATGGCTCGACTCTTCACCCCCTTCGAGCGCTTCGGCGCGGCCGAGAGCGACATCGAGGGCTCGGGCATCGGTCTGGTGCTCTCCCTGCACCTCGCTCACGCCATGGGCGGCGAGCTGACCGCGACGTCCACGAGCGGTGTGGGCACGACCTTTGCCCTGACGCTGCCCCTGGCGAGTGCACCTACGTCGAGCGCCGTCGCGCCGGCGAGCGCGGGCATCGTCGCGAGCGGACATCACGAGCGCGCCAGCCTCCTCTACATCGAAGACAACGCCTCGAACGTGCGACTCCTCGAGCAGATCTTGCACCGTCGTCCCCACTGGGAGTTGGCCCACGCCGGCCACGGGCAGATGGGACTGGACCTCGCCGTGACGCGCGACTTTGACCTGGTCCTGCTCGACCTGCACCTGCCCGACATGGGCGGCGTCGAAGTTCTGGGCCACCTGCGAGCTAACGAGCTCACTCGGCGCGTGCCCGTCATCATCGTCAGCGCCGACGCCTCGCCTGGTCAGATCGAGCGACTGATCGGCGCCGGGGCGAATGACTACATCACCAAGCCCATCGACGTCGAGGACCTCTTGAGGCTGCTCGACACGATCAGCGCGTCGCGTCAGGAAGGGGAGGGCTAGTGCTGTCACGCTTCGCCAATGCGAGGGTGCTCGCCGTAGATGACAATGAGGCGAACATCGCTCTCCTGCGAGCCCTGCTGCACCGCGCCGGACTTCGCAACGTGGTGTCCTTCACCGACCCGCGCGAGGCGGTGGCCCACTTCGACGAAATCAACCCCGACCTCGTGCTGCTCGACCTGCACATGCCTCACCTCGACGGCTTCTCGGTCCTGTCCACCATCCTCGAGCGCGCGGCGGGTTCGTACCTGCCGGTGCTCGTGCTCTCCGCGGACTCCACGCGCGAGGCGACCCACAAGGCCCTCAACCTCGGCGCGCGCGACTTCATCACGAAGCCCTTCGACGCGAGCGAGGTCGTGCTGCGCGTGCGCAATCTCCTGGAAACGCGCACGCTCTATCAGAGCGTGCGAGGACACAATCAGCGCCTGCGCGATCAACTCGACGTCTACCAAGCGATCGAACAGACGGAGCGCGAGAACTGGCAGAGCGAGCGCGAGCGGGTGGAGTCCGTTCTCAATGACGAACGTATGGTCATGCACTTTCAGCCGATCTTTGACCTCGAGGACGGTCACGTGGCCGGCGTGGAGGCCCTGGCGCGCTTCGAGGACACGTCGCTCAGTCCTGATCGGTGGTTCTCCCTCGCTCACTCGGTGGGCCTGGGTCCGGCGCTCGAGATCGCGGCGATTCGCTCGGCGCTTCACATCGTCGACGATCTGCCCGAGGGCGCCTTCATTGCACTCAACATCTCACCCGGGGCGCTGCTGACCTCCTCGTTCCAAGAACTGTGCACTGATGACTTCTGCTCGCGCGTGGTGCTCGAGCTGACCGAACACGTGCCGGTGGAAGACTACGGCGCGGTGGCGCTCGCCCTCGTCAAGTTCCGCGAGCGCGGCATGCGCCTGGCGGCCGACGACACGGGCGCGGGCTACGCGGGCTTTCGCCACCTCCTGGGCCTGGACCCGGACATCATCAAGCTTGACATCTCACTGATTCGCGACATCCACCGCGATCCCACGCGCCGGGCCCTCGCGACCGCCCTCGTGCGCTTTGCGGCCGAGACTGATCGCACGCTCGTCGCCGAGGGCATCGAGAACGCCGACGAGCTCGGGGCGATTCGTGACCTCTCCGTGCACTGGGGTCAGGGGTACCACCTGGCGCGACCAATGGAACGTTCCGCCCTCGAGAACGTGTTCTCGCGGGCCTGAGGTGGCACGCACGGTGGACGAGCTGGCAGAGAGGGACCTCGCCGAGCTCGCCGGCGTCCTCAACGGGCGTCTCGTGCTCGAGGCCATGCCCGACGGCGTGCTCGTGGTCGACGACGCGGGACTGGTGCGCGTGGCGAACTCACGCGCCGAAGAGCTGGTGGGGGTGGCGCCGAGGGGGCTGGCGGGGCGCCCGGTCGAGGACTTCATCCCCGAGCGGCTGCGCTCGATACACCGAGGTCACGTGCAGCGCTTCTTCGCCCAGCCCGCCTCGCGCTCCATGGGCGCGCTGCGCGAGATCCTGTTGATGCGCGCCGACGGGAGCGAGTGCCACGTCGACGTCTCCCTCGCGCACGTGCGCGTGGCGCAGCGTGACTGGGTCGTCGTCTCGCTGCGCGACGTCTCGGACTACTACCGCCTTCGCGCCGAGGCTCAGCACGCCCACCAGGTCGCCGAGGCCGCCAGCGAGGAGAAGAGCCGTTTTCTCACGCGCATGAGCCACGAGTTGCGCACGCCGCTGCACGCCATGATGGGCTTCGCTCAGCTGTTGGAGATGGAGTCGGCACCCCACCAGCGCGACGCGTTCCTTCAAATCCGCCAGGCCGGGCGCCACCTGCTCGAACTCATCGGCGAGGTGCTCGACATCGCTCGCGTCGAGTCGGGTTCGCTCGGCCTGTCGACGGAGTCGGTGCAGGTCTCGGAGCTACTCGGCGAGGTGCTCGATCTCCTCCAGCCCATCGCCAGCGAGCGCGGCGTGCGCTTCGACGCGCGTTCCCTCGACGGGGACTCCGCCTCGGTCGCCGCCGACCGGCAGCGCACGCGCCAGATCCTCATCAACCTGGTTTCTAACGCCGTGAAGTACAACCGCGTGGGGGGAGTCGTTACGTTCACTCGCGCGACGATCGAGGGACCCGGCGTGCGCCTCGACGTTGCCGACACCGGCGTGGGCATTGCCGAGGCCGATCTGTCGCGGCTCTTTCAGCCCTTCGAGCGCCTGGCGGCGGCCGGCACCGACGTCGAGGGCACGGGGGTGGGTCTGGTGCTCTCCCAGCAGTTGGCGGAGGCGATGGGCGGGCGTATTGACGCGTCGTCGCGCTTGGGCGAGGGCAGCGTGTTCTCGCTCACCCTGCCGCGCGCGACACGCGCGGTCTCCACGCCACTTCCTTCACGAGGCGAGTTCGTGCACCCTCGGGTGTCGCGTCGCGCGCGCCTTCTCTACATCGAGGACAATCCTTCGAACGTGCAACTGATCCACGACGCTCTCGAGCGGGCGACGAACTGGGAGATCGCCCACGCGGCCACCGGCGCTGACGGTCTCGCGCGACTGCGCGCGGAGTCCTTCGACGTCGTCTTGCTCGACATCCACCTGCCCGACCTTGAGGGCGCGGACGTGCTCGCGACTCTGCGGGCGGATCCGGCCACGCGCGAGGTGCCGATCATGATCTTGAGCGCGGACGCGTCGTCGGCCCAGATCGAGCGGATGCGCGCGCTCGGAGCGACGTCGTACCTGACCAAACCGGTCGACGTGGTCGAGCTGGTGGGCCGTCTCGAGGAGATCGCCGGCCGTGTTGTCGATCTCGGGCGGGAGTCTCCCCCCGAGTGACGAGGCGTCGGTATGCTGACTCCTTTGTCCGTTCGGAGGGGCCGTGGTCAAACTAGAGCAGCGCCAGGGCCCCCTCCTGGACTGGCGCGCCTTCGTCGAGGCGCTGTCCGATGGCGTCGTCGTCATCGACGATGCCGGGTTCATCTACGACGTGAACGAGAGCCTGCTGGCCCTGAGTGGCTACGAGGCCCACGAGCTCGTGGGGCGAACCATCGACGTGCTGGTGCCCGAGGCGCTGCGCGAGCGCCACGGACGCGTCGTCGAGAAGTTCTTTGAGAGTCCGTCGTCGCGCTCGATGGGCCAGGCCCGCGAATTCGCCCTGCGACGCCGCGACGAGGGCGTGGTGTACGTCGACATCTCCCTCGCGCACGTCAACGTCGACGGGCACGCGTGGGTCGTCGCCTCGGTGCGTGACGTCAGCGCCCAGCGTGAGTCGCGAGTGCGACTCGAACGACTCGAGCAGCGCTTTCGCCTGGCCTTTGAGAACTCCATGGCTCCGATGATTTTCACCGACCTCGACGATCGCGTCGTCGCGGCCAACGACGCGTTCTGCGCGATGCTCGGGCGCTCGCGCGAAGAGGTGATGCACGAAGACTCGCAGTCCTTCACCCACCCCGATGACTTGGGCATCACCGAGGGATTTCACCGGCGCCTCGTCGTGGGTGACGAGGAAAAGGTGCGCTACGTGAAGCGCTACGTGCACCGCGACGGTCACGAGATCGTGGTGGAGGTCCTGAAGGCGCCCGCGCGCGACGAGAACGGCACGGTGCTCTACTACGTGGTCTCCGAGCGCGACATCACCGAGGAGTCCGAACTCACCGCGATGCTCACCTACCAGGCGCTGCACGATCCCCTGACCGGGTTGGCTAACCGCTTTCTCATCGAGAATCGTCTGGCGCAGGCCAAGACGGCCGTCGCGCGATACGGCGGCCTCGGCGCGGTCATCCTGATCGACCTCGATGACTTCAAGCGGGTGAACGACAGTCTCGGGCACCTCGCGGGTGACGAGCTGCTGCGCGCGGTGGCGGCGCGTCTATCGGGCGTGGCACGCGACGTCGACACGCTGTGTCGCTTCGGCGGCGACGAGTTCCTCTACCTCGCCGAGCGCCTGAGCGACCCCCGCGACGCGCTGGGCATCGCCGAACGGCTCCTCGGCGCGCTCGAGGAGCCGTTCGCCATTGCCGAGACGGATGTCCTCCAGCGCGTCAGCGTCGGTGTGGCCGCCTGGGGGCTCGCCCGGGGCGACGGAGAGAACGTCATCGAGCACGCCGACGTCGCCCTCTATCGGGCCAAGCGCGACGGCAAGCACCGCGTGGTGATCTACGACGAACCCACCGACGAGGACCTCAGCCCCAAACCGTGACGCGGTCGCGCCCCTCGGCCTTGGAGCGGTACATCGCCTCGTCCGCGTGGTGAATCGCCTCCTCGAGGCCGTCACCGTTCACCCCCGAGACGCCCAGGGAGATGCGTACGTCGATGGCACCGACCGACGTGGTGACGGGTGAGGCGCGCACCGTCTCGACGACGCGCTTGACGACGTCGCGCGTGTGCTCGACGTCGCCGCGAAGGATTAACAAGAACTCCTCACCACCGTATCGACCCACGAGATCGTCGACGCGAAGGCTCGCGCGCAAGCGCTGGCCCACCTCGACGAGGACTTCGTCGCCGATGGCGTGTCCGTGGGCGTCGTTCACCCACTTGAAGTGATCGACGTCGGCCATCGCGACGGTGACGGCGCTGCGGTGATCCCGCACCAGTGCCGACGCCGCCGAGTCGATCGCGCGGCGATTGTGCAGGCCCGTGAGGGGGTCGTGCGACGCGTCGTGACGGGCGAGGAGTAGCGCAACTTCGAGTCTCGTGCGCAGCGTCGACACCCAGGCTGAGAGGCCACCGATCATGATGATGACGAGCAGGGTCGCGATGAGGCGCGACGCGGTGACGTCGGGATCGAGGAGACCGAGGGCCGTCGTCAGCGCCAAGTCAAACGCGCTCACGGCCACGACGACGCGTGGTTCAAATTGGGTGGCGAGCGCGATGACGGGCACGACGACGAGGATCGGCAGGACCCGGTGGTCGTGGAGAACGCCGTCGAGCGCGAAGACGCTAGCCGTCCACAGCGCCGCGAAGACGAGCCACCACGTCGACGGTCGTCGTTTCACGGCTCGAGACTACGAACTCGCGCCCGGGTGCTCGCGCGGCGGCGTGGCCGCGGCGGCGAGCACCTCCGGGGGAACAACGGTCGCGGGTCGATTGGAGGGGTCGTTGGCGAGCAGGCGTCCGATCATGGGGATCTCGGTGAGACTCTCGGCGCGCAACACGGCCGCCACCACCGGCACGAAGCTCTCGAGCGCGGGGTAGACGAGGTAGCGCGGCAGCCAGGTGGGGTAGTACTTGGCGTTGAAGCTCCAGAGCGTCTCGAGGGGCAAGATGCCCGAGAGCCGCTTGAGCGCCCAGCGTTCGACGCGAGTGAACGTGCCCTCACCGCGCTCGCCGTCGAGGACGTTGCGAAACGCCGCAAAGTTGAGGCTCAGTCCCCTGCCGCCGGTCTCTCGCAAGTGGCTGATGGTCGAACACAGCGCGAAGTCAATCAGCCCGTTGGGGTGTTCGCCGGGGTCACGGCGCATGAGGTCGAGTGAGTAGCCGTTGATCGCCGGCGAGGGTACGAACTGGCACACCGCCGCGGGCTTGTGGTCGGGTCCGTGGACGACGGTGAGCAGCAGGCCCTTGTCCTTGGGATTAAAGAGGCGTCCGAGCATCATCGAGAACCCGCGCTCGCCCTCGCCGCGGCGCAGCATCGAGATGAGTTCGAGCAGCTCGGGCACGCGCGATGGATCGATCTCGCTCGGGTCGAGGAACTCGACGCTGTAGCCGTTGCGCGTCAGACGCGAAACCGCCTGGCGCAGTCCCTTCATTTTGCCGCCTTCGAGGCTGAAGTTCGTGCAGTCGACTATGGCCTCGTCGCCCACGTAGAGCGAGTGCAGTCCGGCCGCGTGGTAGAGGGGGAGCCACTCCTCTCCCGCGCCGACGACGCCCATCGTCCAGCCACGCGCGTCGGCGTAGGAACGAAATGATGAGAAGGCTTCGCTGCGTTCAGCCACGGGACCGATGGGGTCGGGCGAAACGAGGGCCACGCCACCGTAGACCGCGTAGGCGATGAGCGAGTCGCGAAAGAAGTAGAACTGCTTGTCGTCGCGCAGAGCGAAGTAGTCGAGCGTCCCGCGACCGTGGCGACGTACGATCTCTCGGGCGCGCAGCTCGGCGAGTCGACGCTCGGTGGAAGAACCCTTCTCGGATAGACGACGGTCGACGACCGGGCGCGTGATGAGATAGAGCGCCGAGACGATGAGCGAGAGTCCGACGGTCAGCAGGGTGGGATTGATGAAGTCGCCCACCCGGTCGGGGAGGGTGACCGAGGTCTGTCCGACGAGGCGCTCCACGCAGGCCCACACGACCACGCCGAAGCCGGGCAGTTGGTGGCGTGCGGTGGCTTCGATGCCCAGGGAGGCCGCCAGTACCGTCGCGGCCCCGACGAGGCCGAGGCGTGGCAGGGCCGTCGCGAGGCTCGAGCGGTCGGTGGTCGCCTGGAAGTGATCGCGCTGGAAGAGGAGAAAGGCCAGGATCGCCACCGACAGAGCCACCGAGGCGAGGCCCCCTCCTCGGGCGAGGTGCGCGAGGGTCGTCACCGCGAGGCCGGCGACCCCGAGGAGCCAGGCGCGACGCTGGCCGCGACGCATCGCGCGCGCGATCATGATCATGCCCACGCCGACCACCGCGGTGATCGCGGCCGCGGACTTGGCCACGTCCAGGGGCAAGACCGAGAGCACCAGGTGCAGGCGACTTCGCAGGGGCGGCAGCACGGTCACGGTGACGTTGACAAGGCCGTCGAGAAAGATCAGCCCGCTCGCCAGACGTCGAACCGATCGCTGGCGGCGCTGGGCGCTAAGGCGATCGAGGGCCACGGGGTAAGGATCGCCGCTCGGCCACGAGCCGATCGTCGTCGTGGCCTCGGGCACGCTGGGCTGCACCGGCGCGCCACCGAGAAGTCGCTCGAGCAGTGTCGTCGCGCGCCGGGTCTCCTCGGCGGCGACGAGTCGTACGACGACGGTGCTCGCCGCCTCGATCTCGACGATGCCCAGCCGCTCCGCGTTGGTAAAGACCGGCGGCAGCCCGAGGCGTCCGCGCCGCTCGAGGACGACACGCCGACTCGGCCCCGGCGAGGCGCACACCCCGCGATCGAGAAAGGCCAGCGCGGGCCGCGGCGCGCCGCCGATGACCGCCCCGGCCCCGCCGCGTTCTGCCACGCGTCGGGCGACCTCGAGGGTGTCCACGCCGTCGACGAAGGTGATGGCGAGCGGCTCGGCGAGGGCCGAGGACGCGTCGCGCGCGTGGGCGCTGAAGCGTCCTCTCACGATCAGCCCGGCCACGCCGGCGACAAGGCCCTCGAGGATGGCGATGACGACGAGGGCGATGACGAGACTTGACCAGAAGCTGCTCGCGTGGGGCGAGTGCACGTGCAAGTTGAGGTGGCGATGTGAGAAGTGGTTGATGACGCTGACCGCCGAACCCGTGAGGTCGAGCACCGCCATCGCCACGATCGGCAACCACACCCAGCCGGCGAGTCGACGGTAGAGGACCCGGCTCGCGGCGAAGCGTTCGAGGGCCGCGGGGTCTTCGAGGAGGGCCGCGTCGGCGCGCTCGCTCTCGTCGGCGCGCGAGACGTCAATGGCGCTGAGTCCCCCAGCGACGGCGACGTCGCGCACGCCGTGCGCCGTGGCGACCTGCAAGATGAGATCGTGCGCCAGAGTGACGCCGAGGTCACTGAGCGACTCGATGACGGCCGGGTGTTCGAGGAAGCTGGCGTCGTGACTACCGGGCAAGACGAAAATTTGGTGCTCGGGCAAGTCTGCGAAGGCGCGCACCGCCTCGGCCAGGGCCGACAGAGCGCCCCAGGTCGCGCGCACGTAGGCCGCGGGATCGGCGTGACCGGGTTCGAAGAGATTGCCGGCCACGACGACGACCGCGGCGTCGTCAATGTCGCCGAGGAGTTCTACCAGTTCACGCACCGGGCGAGAGTCGGCGCGGGTGGCGGGAGAGAGCGAGAGGTCGCTGACGACGTAGACGTGGTGCCCGAAGGGAATCGGCACCGTCTCGCGTTCCCTGGTTCCCACGGCGCCTAGTCTCTCAGATGTTGCCCTCGTGGCGGGCGGGACATATGACGACTGACGATCTCGGTGAGAATTGGTACTGGCGAGAGGGACCACGACAGGGCCCCGCAGTCATTTTTGACATCGACGGCGTGCTCGCCGACGCGCAGGGCCGTCAGCACTACCTGGAGTGGGGCGACTGGCACAGCTTCTTTGACGCCTGCGGCGACGACCCGGTCATCGCCGAAATCGAGCGCCTTCTTGAGCTTCTCGACCACTCACTGACCATTGTCTTGTTGACGGGGCGTCCCCGGCGCGTGCGCCCGCACACCCTCGCGTGGTTAGAGCGCTACTCGTTGCGCTGGGACCTACTCATCATGCGCGAGTACGGCGACTACTCGGGGGTTGACGCCTTCAAGCGCGCCGCGGTCGCGGACCTGCTCGCCCACGGTCTCGACGTACGACTCGCTCTCGACGACGACCCGAAGAATCACGCGATGTACGTCGCCGAGGGCGTGCCGTGCATCTACATCCACTCCGGGTACTACGAGTAGGTACTACCCGTTGGTGGTCGGCGGTTGCGCCGTCGGCGCGAGAGGGACCGTCCTAGGTGAGAGCGGCGAGCACCTCGCGCGCGGCGCGTCGACCCGAGCCGATGCTCGCGGGAATGCCGACGCCGTCGTAGGCGTTGCCCGCGAGGGCGAGGTGGCGTCGCGCGGCAGCGGTCTTCGCCGCGTCGACGAGGGCCTGGTGGCCCACCTCGTACTGGGGCAGGGAGTTCGGGAATCGCCGCACGAGCCAGGCGTTCGGCGCGGGAAAAGAGCCGAGGATCGTGTTCAACTCGGCCACGACGCGCGCGACGAGGTCCGCGTCGCTCATCGCCGCAAAGCGCACGTCGTCGCTACGTCCCACGTGCACGCGCACGATCTCGTCGCCCTCGACCAGGTGGGGCCACTTGCGTTCGAGCAGGGTGATGGCCGTGGTGAGCATCGAGTCCGCGCCGCGCCACGGCGTGGCGAGGGGCACGAGGACGCCGGTGCCGGGGAACGACAGGTCGAGTTCGCCGCGCGTTAGGGCCAGGGTGATCATCGCGACGCTGGCACTGCGAAGCTCTGACAGCGCCGCGAGGGCTGGATCAAGCGCGCCCGCGAGTGCGCCCGCCACTGCCCCCGGCGTGGCCAAGATGACGGCGTCAGCGGCCGTGGTGGTGTCGGCGGTGTCGACGTCGTAACGCCGCGCGCCGTGGGTTGACTGGCGCAGGGCCAGCACGGGGGTCGCGCGGCGCACGGCGACGTCGCGCTCGGCGAGTCGTTCGCCGAGGCGACTGGCCAGCGAGCCGATCCCGCCGCGCAGCGTGGCGAAGAGGGGCGCTGGCGGAGCCGTGGCGGGTGTCGCGGCCGGTGTCGTGAGGGCGCGCGTCAGCGACCCTCCGGCACGCGCCGCCTCGTAGAGCGCGGGAAAGAGGCTGCGCGCACTCAAGTGGTCAATGCGACCGGCCTGAATGCCGCCGACCATCGGTTCGACGACTTGGTACGCCAGCTCGCGGCCCAACTTCGTGCGCACGATGTCGCCGATGGCGATGTCCTCGCCGACTTTGAGACGCGCGGGCAGCCACTGATCACGCAGCACGCCCAGGCGCGAGCGCCACGTGAGCCCGCCCAGGGAGGCGACGTCCTGGCGAGAGGTCGGAACGCCGAGCGCGAGGCCCCGGGGAATCTCGTAGAGCGCCTCGCGCAGGTAGATGCTCGCGCCGCTCGCCGCGATGTCGACCAGCTGGTCGGCCAGTCCCATCTCGGTGATGAGCTCGATTGCCTCGGGTCGACGGGCGAGGAACCCGTCGGGTCCGACGTCGATGGTGCGACCGGCAAAGGTGGCGGTCGCCAGGGTGCCACCGACGGTGCTCGCCTCAATGACTTCGACGCGCGGGGTCTCAGCGCTAGGCCCCTCCGCGGCGCCCGTCAACTCCCACGCGGCCGCGAGGCCCGCGATGCCGCCACCGATGACCACGACCGACGGGCGGCTCACGCGTCGCGCACCACGCGAGAGAGTACGGCGATGAAGTCGGGATCGTCGTTGAGCGACGTCGTGCGCACCAAGTTCAGGCCGACCTCGTGGGCGACCCGCTGGGCGTCGACGTCGATGTCGTAGAGGACCTCGAGGTGGTCGGCGACGAAGCCGATGGGGCACGACACCACGTCGCGTACGCCGCGCGCGGCCAGCTCGCGCAGCACCACAAGGATGTCCGGGCCGAGCCAGACGTCGCCGGTGCGTCCCGCGGACTGCCAGGCGAGACTGAAGTGATCGAGACCGGCGAGCTGGGCCGCGCGCTCGGCGCTGTCAGCAAGCTGCTCGGGGTACGTGTCGCCCGAGGCGAGGATGGACTCGGGCAGCGAGTGCGCCGAGAAGACGACCTCGGCGTGCGCGCGACGCCCGGGGGGGATCGTCGCGAGCGCGCCGGTGACGCGACGCGCGATCAAGTCAGCGAACCCCTCGGCGTCCCACCACGCACCCACCGCCACGAACTCGACTCCCTCACCGAGAGCCTCGCGCGCGCGGGCCATGTACTGATCGGTGGACATCGACGACGAGTGGGGCGCGAGCACGAGGCCCACCACCCGCGTCACGCCGCGCGCCAGGAGTTCGCGCGCGGCGTCTTCGAGGAGGGGTGGCTCGTACTTAGAGCCGAAGACCACCTGGTACTGGCCGGGGTTGGTCGCCGCGAGCGAGTCGCGCAACGCGTTGACCTGGTCGGCCGTGCGCTGGGCGAGCGGCGAAGTGCCGCCAATGGCGTCGTAGCGGCGCACGAGGTCGGCGAGGAGCTCGTCGCTCGGGGGGCGTCCGTGGCGGATACGGGTGTAGTACGCCTCGACGTCCTCGCGCGAGGTGGGCGTCCCGTAGGCCATCACCAAGACGCCGGTCATCGCACGCCCGCGCGGCCCTCGTCGTGCACGACGCGCACGACGGCTTCGAGGATTTCGGGTTTGGTCTGGGGCAAGACGCCGTGGCCGAGATTGAAGATGTGGCCCGCGTCGGTGCCCGCGCGCGCGAGCACGTCGCGCGTCGCGCGCAGGGCGTCGACTTCGCCACCTAAGCAGCGGGCGGGATCGAGATTGCCCTGGACGGGCCGGTCCACGCGGCGCCGACCCTCGTCGAGGTCGACGTGCCAGTCAATGCCCATCACCGTGGAGCCGGCACTCGCCATCAGGTCGAGGAGTTCACCGGTGCCCACGCCAAAGAGGATGGTCGGCACCTCGAGGTCGGCCACGCCCGCGAGAACGCGGCGCGTGGCGTCGAGGGCAAAACGCTGATACTCGTCACGCGTCAGCGCGCCGGCCCAGGAGTCAAAGAGTTGCAGGGCCCGCGCGCCGTGGGCGACCTGGGCGCGCAGGAAGGCCACCGTGATCTCCACGAGGCGATCGAGCAGGGCGTCAAAGAGCTGCTCGTCGGCGTGCATCAGTGTCTTGATCACGCCAAAGACGCGCGTCGGCCCGCCCTCGACGAGGTAGCTCGCCACGGTGAAGGGAGCACCGGCGAAGCCGATCAGCGGCGTGTCGGTCGCCGCGAGCTCGGCGACAGCGAGCTCGACCGTCGCCGTGACGTGGGCGATGTCGGCGGCCTCGAGGTCGCGCAGGCGTACGAGGTCCTCGCGCGAGCGAAAGGGTTCGGCGATGACTGGCCCGCGCCCGACCTCGACGTCGACGCCAAAGCCGATCGCGTGGTAGGGCACGACGATGTCAGAGAAGAGCACGGCCGCGTCCACGCCGTAGCGGCGCACCGGCTGGAGCGTGATCTCGCTGGCCAGGGCGGGGTCGGCGATGGCCTCGAGGATCGAGCCGCTACCGCGAAGCGCCCGGTACTCGGGGAGCGATCGACCGGCTTGGCGCATAAACCACACGGGAACGTGGTCAACGACATCGCCCCGACACGCCCGTAGAAATGCTGATTCGCCCACCGCGCTCCCTCTGGTCGATTCCAATCTAGGGGAGCCCACGCCCCTGTCGATGGTCCGCGCGGCGTCGCCTAGACTTGTCAGACCCCATTTGATGGTCGCGGAAGAGAGGTGGATGTGGGCCACGAGCGAGAAATCGCCGAAGAGCAGGCCTTCCTCGATCTGGCCCTGCGCGCGCTCGATCACATGCGTGACGAGGCTCGAAGCTTGCGAGACAGCGCCGCCATCGCCACGATGCGCGGCGCAGGCGACCTCGTCGAGCGCGATGTCGTCATGGGTACCGCCCTGCAGCGCCTCGACCAGCTCGCCATTGGCGACCAGCCGTTGTTTTTTGGTCGCATCGACTACGACCCCAGCGAGGGGACCGGCGAGACCTTCCACGTGGGTCGACTCGCCGTCTCAGACGCCGAGTTGAACCCGCTCGTCATTGACTGGCGCGCCCCGGTCGCCGAAGCCTTCTACCGCGCGACGGGCGTCGAGCCGCTCAACCTGGTACGCCGACGTCACGTGGCGATTCGCGCGCGTGAAGTTACCGGTGTCGAAGACGAGTACTTCGCCGACTCTCACGGGGACTTGCACCTGCCCGAGGGCGAGGAGCGCCGCGCCAGCGAGGAGGGTCTGGTCGAAGGTGGTCTCGCCCTGGGCGGACCGGGCGCCCTGCTCGCCGCGCTGGGCCGAGCGCGCACCGGAAGAATGGGTGACATCGTCTCGACGATCCAGGGCGAACAGGACCGCATCATCCGTGCCCCCCTGGCCGGCATGCTCCTTGTCCAGGGCGGTCCCGGCACCGGCAAGACCGCGGTGGCGCTGCACCGGGCGGCGTACCTCTTGTACACGTACCGCGCGACCCTCGAGCGACAGGGAGTCCTCGTCGTCGGTCCCAACCCCCTCTTTCTCAACTACATCGAGAACGTCCTGCCCTCCTTAGGCGAGTCGGGCGTCACACTCTCGACCATTTCGGGGCTGGTGACCAACGTCGACGTGCGAGGACACGATCGCGACGACGTCGCTCGCCTCAAGGGTGACGTGCGCATGGTCACGGTGATCGACCGAGCCCTGGCCACCCGTGAGCGGGCTCTGCGCGAGGACGTCTCGTTCATGGTCGGACGCGTCTCGGTGACGGTGCGCGCGCGCGAGACGCGCGAGATCGTTGAACGCGCGAGACGCCGACCGGGCAATCACAACCAGCGTCGCAGTGGCGTGGGCCGCGAGCTCGCCAATCGGCTCGCGTTCACGTATCGTGACCGCTTCGTGCGCGACGCGGACCAGTCCTCGCTCACTGACGTCGCCGACGCGATCCGCGCGACGCCGGCGTTCAAGGAGATCGTCCAACGCATCTGGCCGCGCCTGTCGGGTCAAGAGCTCCTCCACGATCTCTTCGGCGCGCGCGCTCTGCTGCGCGCCGCGGGTAAGGACGTCTTGAGTGACGACGAGTGCGACATGCTGTATCGACCACGCTCGGACTCGCCCGAGGATGTGGCCTGGACGACCGCCGACGCCGCGTTGATCGACGAGGCGCGTGTCTTGCTCGGACCCCGACGTCGACCGCGCCCCCCCCGCGTGGAGTCGGCAATTCTCGACGGCGTCGATCTCGACAGCTACCGAGCCGACGTGCGCGCCGCCGCGCTGCGCGAGGCCGCGCGTCTGGCGGCCAACGCGTCTGCCGAACGCGACGAGGCCGAGTTCGTCACCTACGGTCACATCGTCGTCGACGAAGCCCAGGACCTCTCGCCGATGGAGCTGCGTGTGTTGCGCCGACGTGACCTCACGGGTTCGATGACGATCGTCGGTGACATGGCCCAGGCCACCACCGCGTCCTCGCCGGCCTCGTGGGCGGCCACCTTGTCCCTGCTCGAGCCGCGCCGCGCGCCGTCGCGCGTGGACTTGACCGTGAGCTATCGCACCCCCGAAGAGGTACTCACCTTCGCCGCCCCCACCTTGGCCGCGGCCGCGCCCGAGGTCGAAGCACCTCGCCCGGTGCGCCGTGCGGGCACGTCGCCCGTCGTCGAGCGTGTCGACGCGACGCAGTTCGCCGAGCGCCTCGTCGCGGCGACGCGCCGCGAAGTTGACGCGGTCGCTCCGGGGCGCGTGGCGGTCATTGTGAGCGCGCCGCGCGTGCCCGAGATCATTGAGATCCTCACTCGCGGCGGGCTGGCCGCGGTGGATCCTCGCGATGAGTCCACGCGCGGCCTGGGCGCCGACCTCGTCGTCCTCGCCGCCGAGGGGGCCAACGGGCTCGAATTCGACGCCGTCATCGTGGTGGATCCCTGCGAGGTCGCCACGCGCGAGTCCGCTGATGGCGCGGTAACTGCGCGGGGACTGCGCACCCTCTACGTCGCCATGACGCGGCCCACCCGGCGCCTGGCGATCCTCGCCACCGGGCCCCTGCCGGTGACGATCCTGTGAGTAAATTCAGTGGACCGGCGGGTACCTAGTAGCCCGGTCAACTAGAAATGTGGGAGTGAGTCAGGCGATTCCCCTCAATAGCCTGGCGAAGCAAGAGAAGATCGTCCACGATCGTCCCCCGATGCTCGCCATCGGAGTGATGATCTGGCTCGGCAGCGAGCTGATGTTCTTCTCGGGACTCTTCGCCGCCTTGTTTACCATCCGAGCCCACCTTCAGGCGTGGCCGCCCGTGGGCACCCACCTCGACACGATTCAGGCCGGCATCTTTACGCTCGTGCTGATTGCCTCGTCGTTCACCATGCAGTGGGCGGTCTGGCTCATCGAGCATCGCCGCCGCGAGGAGGCGAGGCGCTGGGTGATCGTGACGATCATCATGGGCGCGCTCTTCGTGGCGAACCAGGCCTACGAGTGGACGCACCTGGCCACGCGCTGGTACACCAACTCCTACGGATCGGTGTTCTTCATCACCACCGGCCTGCACGGTCTGCACGTCTTCTTGGGCCTCGTCGCGATGGGCTTCTTGCTCTTTCGCATGCGTGGTCAAGAGGGTGACCCGGGTGAGCTCGCGACCTTTCAGGGAGTGAGTTACTACTGGCACTTCGTGGACGTCGTGTGGATTGGGCTGTTCTCGTCCCTCTTCCTCCTTAAGTAGGTCGGTCGTGTCGCACTTTTCAACGCGGGTGCGCGTCGCGACGGCCTCCGTCGTGATCGCGCTCGTTCCTCTCGCCCTGGCCGGCGGCGCCAGCGCCGCCGGCAAGACCGTCTACCAGACGACCCGCGCCAACGCGGGCACCCCCAACTCGGACAACGTCGTGAAGAAGGACGGCGTCGTCGTCAGCTACGGCAACAACGCGATCACCTACAACGTGCCGTCGTCGAGCCTCGCCACCTTGGGTAAGGCGCTGTTCATGCAGAACTGCGCGTCGTGCCACGGCACCGAGGCCAACGGCGTGCCCGCCAACGGCACGACCGGCGCCTTCCCGAACCTCGTGGGCCTGGGACCGGCGACCATCGACTTCTGGATCGAGTCAGGTCGCATGCCCGCCGCCGACCCGCGGTCGGTCCAGGCGCCGCGTCGCGTGCCTCGCCTCACGCACGACCAGGCGCTGGCGATCGCGGCGTGGGTGAACTCGCTCTCGCCCAGCTACCCCGCGATTCCCACGGTCAACGTCAAGGACGCCAACGTCGCCAACGGCGCGGCCCTCTTCGCTCTGAACTGCGCGGCGTGTCACACCATCGAAGGCGACGGCGACGCGCTGGCCATGGGCACTTTCGCGCCCTCGCTGCGCAACATCCCGGCGACCCAGGTCGCCGAGGCGATTCGCACCGGCCCGGCGAACATGCCGCGCTTCACCGGCAACCTGAGTGACTACCAGGTCGCCGACATCGTCAAGTACGTCACGACCTACATTCAGCACCCGCAGAACCCGGGCGGCTTTGGTCTGGGCGGTCTGGGCCCGGTGGCCGAGGGCTTCGTCGGCCTCCTCCTGGGCGTGGGACTGCTCGCCCTTCTTGGCTACTGGGTAGGAGAACGCAGTGAGTGAGCACGAACACCGCACGCCGGTCGCGCTGAGTGGCTTGGCGGCCGACGACCCGCGCCTCGCGCCGGCGGCGCGCAACCCGATCCTCGTCGAGCGCGTCATCGCCGTCACCTTCCTCGTGGGCCTGGCGCTCATCATCGCCTTTGGCTACTGCTACTGGGTGAACGCCGCTCCCTGGACGCTGGGGGCCACGATGGGCGGCGGGCTCTTCCTCCTTGGGGTGGGACTCGTCGCCTGGGGCAAGTACCTCATGCCGCGCGGACCCTTCGTCGAGGAGCGCCACTCGCTGGCCAATGACCAGACGACGCGCGACGCGTTCGCCGCGGCGATCGTCGAGCGCGGCGGCGGCGTGATCAAGCGCCGCAAGCTCCTCGGTGGGCTTCTCGGCGGCGGCCTAGGTGCCTTTGGTGTCGTGGCGATCTTCCCGCTGCTGCGCAGCCTCGGGCCCCTGCCCAAGGACACGCTCTTTCACACCGACTGGCGTGCCGGAAGCTACCTGGTGGGCCAGGACGGTCGCCGCGTGCGCGTGGGTGACCTCGCCGTGGGCTCGCTGCTCACGGTCTTTCCCGAGGGCACCCAAGACACCGAGCGGGGCCAGGCGGTTGACCAGACGGTCCTCATTCGCATCTCGAACGAGAACTTCGTCACCCAGAAGGGTCGCGAGAGCTGGGGGCCGAACGGGTACCTCGCCTACTCGAAGCTCTGCACCCACTTGGGATGTCCGGTCGGCCTCTACGAGCAGCAGTTGCAGCTGCTCGTGTGCCCCTGTCACCAGTCGATGTTCAACGTCACCAACGGCGCGATTCCGAACTTCGGTCCGGCCCCGCGACCGCTGCCCCAGCTACCGCTGTACGTGGACTCCTCGGGCTACCTGCGCAGCCAGAGTGACTACCACACCCCCGTCGGACCCGGATTCTGGGAGCGCTCATGAGTGACGTCACCACCCGGCGCAGCCAGCGGCGCGCCCTGGGGCCCTACGGACAGGTCGGCAAGGTCCTGGGCGAGATGGACGACCGCCTGGGCGTGGCCAAGGGCGGACGGACTTTCCTCGACAAGATCTTCCCCGACCACTGGTCCTTCATGCTCGGCGAGATCGCGCTCTACTCCTTCGTGGTCTTGCTCGTCACGGGCGTCTTTCTCACGCTGTACTACGTGCCGAGCCAGGCGCTCACGACCTATCGCGGCAGCTACCTGCCGCTTTATGGCATGAAGGTCACCGAGGCCTTCGCGTCGTCGGTGAACCTCTCGTTCGCGGTGCGCGCGGGCCTGCTGATGCGCCAGATGCACCACTGGGCGACGGACATCTTCGTCGGCGCGATCGTCGTGCACATGGCGCGCGTCTTCTTCACGGGCGCCTTCCGTAAGCCGCGCGAGCTGAACTGGACGATTGGCACGACGCTGTTGATCCTCGCGATCGTCAACGGCTTCCTCGGCTACTCGCTACCCGACGACCTCGTCTCGGGCACGGGCATTCGCATCGCCTACTCGATCATCCTCTCGGTGCCGCTGGTGGGTACGTACCTCGGGTTCCTCGTCTTCGGCGGGAACTTCCCGGGCACGGACATCATTCCGCGCTTCTTCATCTTGCACGTGCTGATCGTGCCGGGACTGATCATCACGCTCGTGACCGTGCACATGGTCCTGCTCGTGCGCCAGAAGCACACGCAGTTCCCGGGCAAGGGGCGACGCGAGGACAACGTCGTGGGCGCGCCGATGTTCCCGGTGTTCATGGCTAAGACCACCGGATTCCTCTTCCTGGTGGCCGGCGTCATCGCCCTGCTGGGCGCCTTCGCCCAGATCAACCCCATCTGGCAGTTCGGCCCCTACGACGCCGCGCGCATCTCCTACGCCGTCCAGCCCGACTGGTACATGGGATTCCTCGACGGAGCCCTGCGCATCTTCCCCGCGTGGTCCTTCCACTCCTTTGGCTACACGATCCCCCTCGAGGTGACGATTCCCGCGGTGATCTTCCCCGGGTTGTTGTTCAACATCATCATGATCTGGCCGGCGATCGAACGTCGCTTCACCAAAGATCACGCGATGCACCACTTGCTGGATCGACCGAGCAATCGGCCCAAGCGCACGGCGGCGGGCGTGGCGGTGCTCGCTCTGCTGGCCATGATGTTCATCGCGAGTTCCACCGACGTCATCGCCAACTTCTTTCACGTGTCGCTCAACACGGTGCTGTGGGCGATGCGGGTGCTGGTGCTGGTTTCGCCCTTCGTGGCCTACCCGCTGACCTATCGCATCTGCAAGGAGATGCAGGGCACCAGGGGAGCGGGCAAGCGCAAGACCGCCAACGTGGTGACGCGCACCGAAGAGGGTGAGTACGTCGCGGTTCCCGCGCCGGCCTACGTTGACGACCGTCACGACGAGCTCGAAGCCGCCGAGGTTCCGACCTTCATCGCCGAGTCCGCGCCGAGTGAGGCTGAGGACACGGGCGTGCGCATCGTCGAACGCTAAGAGTTGAGAACCGCGCGACGCTCTCGTGGGCGCCTCGTCGCCATCGTGGTGGTCGTGCTGGCGCTCGCCCTGGGGACCGTGCTGTCTCGCCCGCGGCTCGCCTCGAGCACCACGAGCGCGACGACCAGCACTCTTACGAGTGCTCCGACCACGACGACCATTGCCCCCGAGAGGCCCCAGGCGCTGTGGAGCGTGGTGAGCCACTCCTCGCGCGGCGTGATGGTCGACTACCGCAACGTGCTCGCCGACGGCGTGACGTTTCGAGTGCTGCGACTGCGCGCGCGCACGACGTTGCTGCGCTGGCACGTCGGATCAGGGGACCCGCTGAACTGGGCGCAGGCGCCGCGCGACGCGGGCCCGGCGATCGACTGGCCGGTCGAGGGACCCGCGG
This sequence comes from Actinomycetes bacterium, assembly GCA_021779735.1. Taxonomy (GTDB): domain Bacteria; phylum Actinomycetota; class Acidimicrobiia; order Acidimicrobiales; family RAAP-2; genus RAAP-2. The sequence goes on along the minus strand of JAJYAC010000004.1, from coordinate 22,177 downwards.
GCGTCGTCGCAGTGTTCAACGGCGGCTTTCGTGAGAGCTCGCACGCGGGCGGCTCCATGGTTGACGGCGTCACCCTCGCGCCCCTCGTGCGTGGCGACGCCACCATCGCTCTGGACCCGGCGGGTCACTGGGCGATTGGCACGTGGGGTAGCGCCACGTTTCCGGGTCCCGGTTTCGTGGTGAGTGCCGCGCGCCAGAACCTCGTCTTGCTCGTGGACCACGCGCGACCCACGTCACGGGCCCTGGGCGCCCCCTGGAAGTTCTGGGGCGATCCTCTCAACGAGGTGCCGAGCGAGCCGCGCAGTGGTCTGGGCGTGGACGCCGCGGGCAATCTCATCTACGTCGCGACGATGGGTCACGTCCTCGCCCCGACGCTCGCGCGCGCGATGGTCGCCGCGGGGGTCGTCACCGGCATGGAGCTCGACATCAACCCGTACTGGCCCATCCTCGGCGCGACGTTCACGCCCCTGCACCATCCGGGGAACTACCCCGTGCAGCTGCCGATGGCCCAGCACAGTCCGACCATCTACAACACGGGCTGGGAGCGCGACTTCTTCGTCGCCCTCGCCGAGCCGAACCAGTGGGGCTGTGACTGGAGCGCCTCGGGAATCGCGCACCCCGGTGTGGCCCAAGCTCAGCCGCTGCGGCGCCAGGGCGCGGGCTGTCACGCTCACCCCTAGGTGGGCCGCGCCCGTGCGTAGCATGGGCGACGTGGCCGCCTCGCACGATCCCCTCTGGCCGAACGCGTCGAGTCTGCTCCAGCGCGAACGTCGTGGGGACCGGCGCACCGTGGGCCTGCTCGGCGTCTCGACGTACGCGACGTCACTCTCCGCGCGCAGCGCGCGCAGCACTCCCGAGGCGATTCGTGCGGCCCTCGCGCGCTACTCGACGTGGTCCTACGAGGACGACGCGGACCTGGCCGAGAGCGTGGTCATGCTCGATCTGGGTGACGTCGAAGAGCCCGACGCGCCGGGCGCACTCGAGCGCGTGAGCGCGGCGATGGCTCCGACGAGGGACGACGAGCTGACCATCGTCCTCGGCGGCGACAACGCGGCGACCTATCTCGCGCTCAGCGCTCTCGCGGGCGGCGACTGGCGTGGTGTGGGGCTCGTCACCCTCGACGCCCACCACGACCTGCGCGAGGGTGTTTCGAACGGGTCTCCCGTGCGCCAGGCCCTGGCCGCGGGGCTCGACGGTGCGCACGTCGTGCAGGTGGGTCTGGCGGACTTCGCGAACTCGCCTGCCTACTCCCAGCGCGCGCGTGAGAGTGGCGTGCACGTGGTCTCGCGCGCCGCGCTTCGCCGCGAATCCGTGGAATCGGTGATCGGCCACGCCATCGACGTCGCCGCCGAGGGCGGTCGGCGGGTCTACGTCGACCTCGACTTCGACGTGTGCGATCGCTCGGTGGTGCCGGCCTGCCCGGCGGGCGTTCCAGGGGGTCTCAGCGCGGACGAGCTGCGCCGCGTGGCGCGCGCCGCCGGCGCCGACGAGCGCGTCGCGGTGGTTGATCTGACGGAGATTGACGTGGCGCGTGACAGCGCCGACGAACGTACCGTGCGCCTCGCGGCGCTCGTGGTGCTCGAAGCCCTCGCGGGCGTGACAAGGAGACGCACATGACCGTGGTGCTGAGCAGCGAATCGCTCACCCGAGACGAGGTGGTGGCGGTCGCGCGCGGCTTCGCGCCCGTCGCCCTCGCGCCTGAGACTCTCGAGCTCCTCGCGCGCAAGCGCGCGGCGATCGAGGCCCTCGTCGCCTCGGGGGCACCGGTCTACGGTGTCTCGACGGGCTTTGGCGCTCTCGCGACGACCTTCATCTCGCCCGAGCAGCGCCGCGACCTCCAGCGCTCGCTCATTCGAAGCCACGCCGCGGGCGTGGGGGCCGAAGTCGAGACGGAAGTCGTGCGCGCGATGATGGTTTCGCGCCTCTCGAACCTCTGCTCGGGCGTCTCGGGCGTGCGCCCCGAGACCGCGCTCGCCTACGCGGGCCTGCTCAACGCCGCGATCACCCCGATCGTGCACGAGTACGGATCCCTGGGCTGCTCAGGCGACCTCGCGCCCCTCGCGCACGTCGCCCTCGCCCTGATGGGAGAGGGCGACGTGCGTGACGCGGGGGGCCAGCGCGTCATGGCGGGCGAGGCCCTCGCCGCCGCCGGGCTAACGCCGGTGACCCTGGCCGAGAAGGAGGGACTGGCGCTCATCAACGGCACCGACGGCATGCTGGGACAACTCGTGCTCGCCATCGCTGACCTGACGGACCTCTACCGCCTCGCCGACGTGGCGGCGGCGATGTCCGTGGAGGCCCTGCGCGGGACGGACCGCGTCTTTGCGCCGGAGATCCACGCGCTGCGCCCCCACGTCGGACAACGTGAGAGCGCGGCGAACATGGCCGCGCTGCTCGCCGGCTCGCCCATTGTCTCCTCGCACCTCGAAGACGTCAGCCAGGTCCAAGACGCGTACTCGCTTCGGTGCGCGCCCCAGGTCCACGGCGCCGGGCGTGACACGCTGGCCCACGCGGCGCGCGTAGCCGACGTCGAGCTCGCGTCGGCCATTGACAACCCGTCGATCCTCGAGGACGGAACCCTCGCGTCCAATGGCAACTTTCACGGCGCGCCCGTGGGCTACGTGCTCGACTTTCTCGCCGTGGCCGTCGCCGACGTCGCCTCGATTTCTGAGCGGCGTACCGACCGACTCCTCGACGCGGCGCGCAGCTTCGGTCTCGCGCCGTTCCTCGCGCACCAGGCGGGAGTCGACTCCGGTCTGATGATCGCCCAGTACTCCCAGGCCGCGCTGGTCAGCGAGATGAAGCGCTTGGCGGCGCCGGCGAGCGTCGACTCGATCCCCTCCTCGGGCATGCAGGAGGATCACGTGTCGATGGGCTGGCACGCCGCGCGCAAGCTCCGTCGCGCCGTGGAGGCCGGCCGTGACGTGCTGGCGATTGAGTTGCTCGCGGCCTCGCGCGCCCTCGCGCTGCGCGCCCCGCTCATGGCGGGTCCGGCGACCGGCGCTCTCGCCGAGCGGGTGAACGCGGTGACGGGGGGGCCGGGCCACGACCGCTGGCTCGCGCCCGAGATCGCTGCGGTGGGAGAGTTGGTGAGAAGTGGCGAGGCCCTCGACGTCGTGGGCCGACACGTGACGTTGCTCTAGGAGGCGTGATGCAGGGTTCTCGAGTGGTTCGCGCCGCGCGCGGCACGAGCCGTAGCGCGCAGTCCTGGCCCCAAGAGGCGGCGCTGCGCATGCTGATGAACAACCTCGATCCCGACGTGGCCGAACGGCCCGAGGATCTCGTCGTCTACGGGGGCACCGGCAAGGCCGCGCGTGACTGGGCGAGCTTCGACGCGCTGGTGAGAACGCTGACCACGCTCAAGGACGACGAGACGATGCTGGTCCAGTCGGGCCGACCGGTGGGGGTCTTTCAGACGCACGAGTGGGCGCCGCGGGTACTGATCGCCAACTCGAACCTGGTGGGCGACTGGGCGACGTGGCCCGAGTTTCGCCGCCTCGAGGCGTTGGGCCTGACCATGTACGGCCAGATGACCGCCGGCTCGTGGATCTACATCGGCACCCAAGGAATCCTCCAGGGCACCTACGAGACCTTCGCCGCCGTGGCGGCGAAGCGCTTCGGGGGCACGTTGGCGGGCACGCTCACTCTCACGGGGGGCGCGGGCGGCATGGGTGGCGCCCAACCGCTCGCGGTGACGATGAACGACGGGGCGTGCCTCGTGGTTGACGTCGATCCTTCGCGCCTCGCGAGGCGCGTCGAGCAGCGCTACCTCGACGAGTGGACGAGCGACCTCGACGAGGCGCTGCGGCGGGTGGTGGCCGCCCGCGAGTCTCGCCGCGCGCTGAGCGTGGGCGTGGTGGGCAACGCGGCGACGGTCTTCGCTGAACTGCTCGCGCGAGGAGTGGAGGTTGACATCGTCACGGACCAGACCTCGGCGCACGATCCTCTGAGCTATCTACCGGAGGGGATTGACCTGGGTGACTGGCACCACTACGCCGAGACCAAGCCCGAGGAGTTCACCGACCGCGCGCGCCAGTCCATGGCCAAGCAGGTCGAGGCCATGGTGGGTTTCATGGACGAGGGCGCCGAAGTCTTCGACTACGGCAACTCGATTCGTGGCGAGGCGGTGCTGGGCGGCTACGAGCGGGCCTTCGCGTTTCCGGGCTTCGTGCCGGCCTACATCCGACCCCTGTTCTGCGAGGGCAAGGGGCCCTTTCGCTGGGCGGCGCTCTCGGGCGATCCGGCGGACATCGCGCGCACCGACGCCGCGGTGCTCGAGCTCTTTCCCGACAACGAGCCGCTGGCGCGCTGGATCCGCAAGGCCCAAGAGCGCGTCGCCTTCCAGGGCCTCCCGGCGCGAATCTGCTGGCTGGGCTATGGCGAGAGGGATCTCGCGGGACTCGCCTTTAACGACCTCGTCGCGCGCGGCGAGGTCTCCGCGCCCATCGTGATCGGTCGTGACCACCTGGATAGTGGTTCGGTCGCCTCGCCCTATCGCGAGACCGAGGCCATGCTCGACGGCTCGGACGCGATCGCCGACTGGCCACTGCTCAACGCGCTGGTGAACACGGCCTCGGGCGCGTCGTGGGTCTCGATCCACCACGGCGGGGGCGTGGGCATCGGCCGCTCGATCCACGCGGGCCAGGTCTGCGTGGCCGACGGCACCGAGCTCGCGGCTCAGAAGCTCGCGCGCGTCCTGCGCAACGACCCCGGTATGGGTGTGATTCGTCACGTGGACGCGGGCTACGAGATCGCCGAGGACACCGCCGCCCAGCGCGGCGTGCGCATTCCGATGCGCGAGTCGTGACGACTCTCTACACCAATATCGGCGAACTGACGACCAACGACGCGAACCTCGGCGACGGGTCGGTCATGGGCCGACTCGAGGGCGCGGCCCTCGTCGAAGAGGACGGTCGAGTCGCCTGGGTGGGGGAGGCGGCCCACGCGCCGGCGGCCGATGTGCGAGTGGACTGTCACGCGGGAGCCGTCGTGCCGGGCTTCGTCGACTCGCACACCCACCTGATCTTCGCCGGGGACCGCCTCGAAGAGTTCGTCGCGCGCATGGCGGGTACGCCCTACGACGGGGGCGGCATCCGTTCGACGGTGGCCGCGACGCGTGCCGCGTCGCGAGAGCAGCTCCACGACGCTTCGGCCGCCCGGGCCGGCGCGCTCTTCGCCGGCGGGGTGACGACGCTCGAGGTGAAGTCGGGCTACGACCTCACGGTGGAGGGCGAAGTTCGCCTGCTCGAGCTCGCCCGCTCGTTCACGAACGAGACCACGTTCCTCGGCGCGCACGCGCTGGCCCCGGAGTTCGAAGATCGCGACGAGTACGTCGAACTCGTCGCCGGGGCGATGACCGACGCGTGCGCGGCCCACGCGCGCTGGGCCGACGTCTTTTGCGATCGCGGGGCGTTCAGCGTCGAACAGGCGCGCCACGTGCTCTCGAGCGCGCGCGCCGCCGGCCTCGAGCTGCGCCTGCACGCCGGCCAGCTCGCGGACATCGGGGCGGTGGGCCTCGCGGTGGAGATGGGGTGCGCGAGTGTGGATCACTGCACTCACGTCAGCGACCGCGACCTCGCGGCACTTGCCGCCTCCTCGACGGTGGCGACGCTGCTGCCCGGCGCGGAGTTCTCCACCCGTTCGCCCTATCCCGACGCGCGCCGCCTGCTCGATGCCGGTGTCACCCTCGCGCTGGCCACCGACTGCAACCCCGGCACGTCCTACGTCACGAGCATGGGCTTTGTCATCGCGCTCGGCGTGCGCGAGATGGGTCTCACCCCTGACGAGGCCCTCTACGGCGCCACGCGTGGTGGCGCGGCCGCGCTGCGCCGTGGCGACGTCGGCCACCTGGGACTGGGCGCGCGCGCCGATCTCGTGATCCTCGACGCCCCCCGCGCCGCTCACCTCGCCTACCGGCCCGGTGCCAACCTGGTGGCGAGGACGGTGCTCGCGGCGCGCGGACAAGGAGAGTAACCGCCGGCGATCGGCTGGCACACCCTCGGGTTGGCGGGCGGGGGAATCGGGTGACGTGTTGAATGTGAGCATGACGCTCGTGTGCGCAACGCCCCCGGTGGACGGGTTCGGCGAGGTCGTGGCCGCGCTCGCGCGCTTCCAACGCGACGGGTTACCGGTGCAACTGCACCCCGGGGACCTCGGCTGGTACACGCGCTGTGGCGCGGACGCCGCGGCTGCGGCGACGCGCACCTGGAGCCGCGACGGGCAAATCCTCGCGGTGGGGTTGTTGGACGGCCCCGGCGTGTTGCGCCTCGCCGTCTCGCCTGATGCGTTCGACGATGATGACGTCGCCACAGGGATACTCCGCGACATCGCAGGCTCGACGAGCTTTCGGGCGGAGGTGGTCGAGGCGCGAGGCGGCCCGCGACTGCGTCGTGCGCTGATCGAGGGCGGGTGGGTCCCTGACGAGGCGTGGACGCCACTACGGCGCGACCTCGCCGGGCCCGTAGAGAAGAGCGATCTTCGCCTCGAGGTGACCAACGTCGACCGGGCGGACGTGCGCGTCGCCCTCCAACGCGCGTCCTTTGATCGCTCGACGTTCACCCGAGAGGGCTGGCGCGCGATGGCCGAGGGTCCGGCCTACGCCAGGGCCCGGTGCCTCGTCGGCTACGACGGGGAGGTCGCGGTGGCGGCGGTGACCGTCTGGTCGGCCGGAGCCGGGCGACCCGGACTGCTCGAGCCGATGGGCGTGCACCGCGAGCATCGCGGACGCGGCTACGGCGCGGCGATCTGTCGGGGCGCCGCGGCTGCCCTGCGCGAGATGGGCGCCTCCAGCGCCACGGTGTGCACGCCCAGTGACAACGTCGGCGCCGTGGCCACGTACGCGTCGGCGGGCTTTGTCCCACTCGCCCCCGTGCGCGACTTTCGTCGCGCCGTTTAGAGCGAGGGGCACCTCGCTAGTGTGCCTGTATGAGTAGCCCCCTCGCCCCCGCAACCCTGCCTCGAACCCTTCGAGCCCTGCGCGAGTCGGGCTACGAACGCCGCACGGTGCGCGAGGAGATGCGCGCGAACCTGGAGTCGCGCCTCGTCGAGGGTCGCCCGCTGGTCAGCACGGTGCTCGGCTACGAGGACTCGGTTTTGCCCCAGCTCGAGACCGCCCTGCTCGCCGGACACGACATCATCTTGCTCGGCGAGCGCGGCCAGGCCAAGACCCGGATGATCCGCGCACTCGTCGAGTTGCTCGACGAGTGGCTGCCCATTGTCGCGGGCTCACCCGTGCGCGACGATCCCTTCGCGCCGATCTCACCTGACGCGATCGACCTGCTCGCGCGTCTCGGTGAGGAGACGCCGATTGACTGGGTGCACCGTCGCGAGCGCTTCGCCGAGAAGCTCGCCACCCCCGACACGTCAATGGCCGACCTCATCGGCGAGGTCGACCCAATCAAGGTCGCCGGGGGACTCTACCTCGACGACCCGCGCGCCCTCTCCTACGGTCTCGTGCCGAAGTCGAATCGGGGCATTTTCGCGATGAACGAGTTGCCCGACCTCGCCGAACGCATCCAGGTGGGGCTCTTGAACGTCCTCGAAGAGCGAGATGTGCAGATCCGCGGTCACCTCGTGCGCCTCGACCTCGATCTCGTGGTGGTGGCTACGGCCAATCCCGAGGACTACACGAACCGCGGACGGCTCATTACTCCCCTGAAGGATCGCTTCGGCTCCCAGATCCGCACGCACTACCCCTACGAGATCTCCACCGAGATCGAGATCGTTCACCAGGAGGCGACTCTCGCGCCGTCGCCGGTGCCGATCGTGGTGCCGTGGTTCATCGACGACATCGTCGCGCGCGTCAGTCACGTCGCGCGCGCGAGCCACGTCATCAGTCAGCGTTCGGGCGTTTCGGTGCGCCTCTCGATCGCCAACTACGAGACGGTGGTCGCCAGCGCGTTGCGGCGCGCTCTCAAGACGGGCGACGCGACCGTCGTGCCGCGCGTGAGCGACCTCGCCGCGATGGTCCAGTCCACCCAGGGCAAGATCGAGCTCGACACGGTCGACGACACCGACTCGGACCAGGTCATCGCGGCGCTGGTGGCCCTGGCGACGCGCCAGTGCTTCAGCGAGCACGTGGTGCTGAGCGAAGCGCCCGCCATCGTGAACGCGTTCAACGACGAGGTCCTCGTCCACGTGGGCGACGACCTGGCCGACGCGCACTACCTCGGCGTCCTCGACGCGATGGCCGACCTACGCGCGGCGAGCGCGCGAGTGGCCGGGGCCGGCGCGACGCCCGGGGAGATGGCCTCGGCGGCGGAGTTCGTGCTCGAGGGGCTCTACCTGACCAAGCGTCTCGCGAAGGACGCCGCGGGCCCGCGGGCCCTCTATCGCTCGAGGAGTCGGTAGTGGCTGTTCGCTACGGCTTTCGCCGTGGGCGAGAGGGTGACGATGACGATGACGACGACGTCGACGCCGCGCAGCTGCTCGAGCTCTTGGCCGAGGACTTCCTCGAGAGCGGCGACCTCGAGGCGGCCATGGAGAATCTCTTGCGCCAGGGATTCACGACGAGTGACGGCGAGAGGGTCGAGGGCCTGAAGGCCCTGGGAGACAGAGCGCGCCGTCGGCGCCGCGAGATCCAAGAGAGCGGCGGCGCCGAGGACGAGCTCGATCGCTACCGTGAGTGGCTCGCCGAGATTGAGGCCAGCGAAGTGGCGGCCATCGAGGACCTCGTGCGTGGCGCCGAGGCCTCGGGCGACGCGCGCCGTCAAGAGGTGACGCGATCGCTGGCCGACGAGCGTGCCCTCGCGCGAGACCTGATGAGCGACCGCTTCGCGGAACGTCTCTCGTCGTATCAGCACTACGACTTCGTCTCGTCCTCGGCGCGCGAGAGCTTCGAGGCACTCCTCGGCGAGCTCGAGCGTGACGTGCTTTCGACCTACTTCAACCAGGCCAAGGACTTCCTCGGTCGCGCCGACGGGGCCGAACTGGCGCGACTGCGCGAGATGATGGACGCCCTCTCGACGATGATCGAGCAAGACCGTCGCGGTGACACCCTCGAGCCCTCCTTCGCGAAGTTCATGGAGAACTACGGGGACTACTTTCCCGGTGCGGCGAGTCTCGACGACGTGATTCGCCAGATGGCCGAGCGCGCCGCCGCCGCCGAGGCGATGTTCAACTCGCTCTCGGGCGCCCAGCGACAGGAGCTGCGCGCGCTCTTTGAGCAGATGATGGGCAACATGGAGCTCGACTTTTCGCTCGCGCGCCTCGGCGCCAACCTACGCCAGGCGATGCCCGAGATCGACTGGCATCAGAGCGCTCGCCTGAGCGGGTCGTCCTCCTTCGCCGAAGCCACCTCACGCGCCGAAGAGCTCGCCGAGCTCGAGCGCCTCGAGCGCTTTCTCACCCAGAGTGGCGCGGCGCGCGCGCTACCCGAAGTCGACGTCGAGGCGCTACGGCGACACCTTGGTGACGACGCGGCGCGCCACGTCGTCAAGCTCCAGCGCGCGCTCGCCGCCCTTGAAGACGGCGGTTTCGTCGACCGCTCGCGCCAGGGGCTGACGCTCAGCGCCAAGGGCGTGCGCCAGATTGGCGACGGCGCGCTGCGCGCGCTCTTTAACCAGCTGCGCGTCTCTCCCATGGTCGGCGAGCACCGCGAGGCGAGCGTCGATCGCGGGGGCGACCGCGAGGAGACCTCGCGACCCTGGGCGGCGGGAGAGCCGTTGTCACTGAATCTTGCGCGCACGATGCGCAACGCGCTCGCGCGGGGGGGTCCGGGCCTGCCGCTGCGCCTCGCGCCCGAGGACTTTGAGGTCGAAGAGTACGAGTCAGCGCGTCGCAGCTCGACCGTCTTTGCCATCGACCTCTCGCTCTCGATGGCGATGCGCGGCAACCTCGTGCCGGCCAAGAAGATGGTCCTCGCCCTGAGCGAGTTGATTCGCACGCGCTTCCCGCGCGATCGCACCGCCCTGGTGGGATTTGGCGAGACCGCTCGCGAGCTGCGCGTGGCCGACATCCCGGCTCTGAGCATCGACTACCAGTACGGGACGAACCTCCAGCACGCGCTCGCGCTCTCGCGTCACCTCCTGCGCGAGGAGCGCGGCCAGCGCCAGATCGTGGTGGTCACCGACGGCGAACCGACCGCTCACCTTGACGATGCGGGCGAGCCCTTCTTCTCCTGGCCGCCCGTGGCCGAGACGCTCCAGCGCACAATGGCCGAGGTGTTGCGCTGCACGCGAGCCGGCATCACGATCAACGTCTTCGCCCTCGACATCGAACGCACGCAGTTTCCCTTCGTGGAGCAGATCGCTCGGGTCAATGGCGGTCGCACCTTCTACACCAGCGTCGACGACCTGGGACGATACGCCCTCGACGACTGGGTGAGGCATCGCCGCGCCGGCTGAGACCGGCGTTGACCAGGACGAGTGAAAATTTCATTTGCTTTTTCGCTCGAACCCCGACACAATGACACCGTTGTAATTACATCGGTGCGAGCACCGTCGGGGAGGACTACAACATGGAGATCGTTGAGTTGCTGAGCGGCATGGAAGACCGGGGCTGGCAGGCCCGCGCCAACTGCATGGGCGTGGACCCGGACCTCTTCTTTCCCGAGCGTGGCGCGTCCACCCGGGAGGCCAAGGAAGTCTGTCGGGGCTGCGTGGTGCGCGATGACTGCCTCGAGTACGCGCTCGACAACGGGGAGAAGTTCGGCATCTGGGGCGGCATGAGTGAGCGCGAGCGCCGTCGCCTGCGTCGCGCGCGCGCCCTCGAGCGCCGCAGCCAGGCCGGCTAGGCCCGAGCCTCGATGGTTCGCTCGGCGGCGAGGTCGAGCTCAACCAGGCGAGAGGGATCCTCGGCCTCGAGCAGTGACGTCGGCGCCAGGCCCACGAGTTCGGCGCGCGCGATGCGGCCCTCGCCGCTCAAGTGGGCGAGGACGTCGTCGTAGATCTGCGAGAGCCTGATGGCGCTCACGTCCACGACGTTGCAACTCACCTGGACGAAGTGCCCGACCGGCAGGGCCAGCGTGCGTAGCGCGGGGCGGCGCAGCCTCGTGGCGATGGCCCGCGCGGCTTCGAGGCTCACGTTCTCGAGCCACAGGTTCCAGGCGACCAGGATTGGCCGACAGCCCACCGCGCTGGCCCCCCAACGAGGATGCGCGCTGGCCGGTCCCACGTCAGGGTCGAGTGAGCGAAAGGCGTGGCGGCGAACCTCGGGCAGCGTTCGAAGCGTGACGTCGCCCACCGGGCCGTAGTAGAAGCACGGCACGTCGTACGTGTCCGCGATCCAGTGCGCCGTGTCGTTTCGCATCTCGCAGGCATCGCCCGATTTCGCGACATCGAGCGCGACGAAGGGCACGACGTCGACGACGCCAAAGCGCGGGTGCACGCCCTCGTGGGTCGCGAGGTCGAGCCGGTCGAAGGCGGCCCCGATGAGAGCCCGCACGTCGCGCACGAGCTCGTCGCGATCATTGATCAAGGTGAAGACGCTGCGGTGGTGGAAAGAGTCGGCGTGTCGATCCGCGAGCGACGCGCCGGCGGCGCGGGCGAACTCGTCCAGAACCTCCGCGCGTCGACCCTCAGAGAGGTTGACGACGCACTCGAACACGTGCTTAGGCGAGGTCCACGCGCGAGGCGCGACGCCGCGAGCGCTGGAGACGACGGCGCTCGCGCTCGCTCTTGCCGCCCCACACCCCGTGGTCGACGTGATTGGCGAGCGCGTACTCGAGGCACTGATCGGCGACGGGACACGTCGCGCAGATCTTCTGGGCGCGAATGACACCTATCCCGTCGCGCGGGAAGAACGTCCCCGCCGGGTACTCACGGCACTTGCCGTCGGCCATCCACTCGGTCACCATTGCCACCTCGTCTCCTTACGCTCATGGTAGCGAGCAAACCATAAGGAAGGGTTAAAGGAAGCGTGTAGTTCTTCACAGACTTCAACGCGACCCGGCCCATCAGGCAGGAGCCAGGCGCGGACCTCCCGGTAGACTGAGTCCAACTAAAGGAGCACCGTGAGCCAGGTACCCACCATCGAGACCGAGGTCGTCGAGCCGGTCGGACACGTCCAGGTCATCTACCTCGGTCCCGTCGCGCCCCACTGGGAGTGCCGTATGGTCTTTGGCGACGAGGAGCAGATTCAGGCCTTCGTGGACCGCATCGACGCGCGGCTGCGATTCTTGCCTCCCCACGACCCACAGTTTCGCCGCAACCGCGAGCGCGTCAACCGCGACGCCGAGCGCGAGAACCTTCTCGTCGAGTGGAACCTCGGCTACGAGGAAGAGGCTTAGGCCAGCGGCGAGGTCGTCACCCGCTGGTACCACGCCCCCGGGTTGGAAAGTTCCTCACCCGACGGCAGCCCGTCGACGCGCAGTAGCGCGCTGAAGACGCCGAGACCGTGCTCCTCGGCCAGTTCGGCCACGAAGATCGCCGCCGCGTCCTGGTGAGGACCCTGGGTCGAGATGCCAAAGAGCGCCGCCGCGGCGTCTTCGCCACGCGCGTCGCTGCGCCGGTGGCGCCGGTAGGCCTCAGCGAGTGCCGGGCGCTCGCCGACGAGCGCGTTCGTGATATCGGTCGCCGCGGCGTCGAAGACGGCTCCGAGAACCGCGGTCGCGGCGTTAATGGCCCGCGTCGCCGGCGTGTCCTCGGGCAACTCGATCTCATCGAGGAGCGACTCGGGATTTCCCATCAGCGCGCCGAGGTCCTCGGGCGAGATCATGGACTGCAGTCGAGTCAACAGGTCGCGCTGGACCGCGGCGGACTCCTTGACCCCGTCGAGCAGCAGAGCGCGCAGCGCGTCGCCGGTGCCCGGCTGGGTGAGGATGAGCGAGGCGACGTACTCCTGGGCCAGGGCGAAGATGTAGACGTCGTCGCGCTCGAGGCTCCACGCGTCGGCGAAGGCGACGAGGTTGTTCACGACCAACAGCCGCGAGTCGTCCAGGCGTGGCAGGGCCAGGGCCGCGAGCGACCAGGCCCGTTCGGAGAAGTGGCCGGCGATCGAGCCCATCTGCATGCCGGCGAAGAGGGGACCGATCGTGGCGGCCAACTGGGCCATCATCGGGTTCGTTAACTCCTCGGGCCCGGGGGTGACGGCGAGGGACGGCTCGATGAGTGGACGCCACTGCGCGAGGGCCGCGCTGGTCAGCGCGCTGCGAGTGGCGGCGATCATGGGGCCCTCGGCGGAGACTTCAAAGAGGGCGTCGACGTAGCGCGCGACGAGGGGGGCGAGTTCTTCGAGACGAGAGCGCTCGCTGGGCAGGGGGTTGGGATCGCCGTCGGCGCCGCGCGCGATGGACAGCGCGAGCTGTGTCGCGTTGTCGAACCACGCGTTGGGCCCCTGCTGGCCCAGCAGGTTGAACAGGTCGCTGAACATGTTGGAGAACGGGTTGTCGCTCACGGTCCCAACTTAGAGGGCGCAGGCGAGCGTCACCACGGCGTGGTGCATGACCGCCCCTCGCAGGAAGGTTAAGTGCACGGCGCTGTAGGCCGGGGTGAGGTAGAGCCAGGTGGCCAGGGTCTGCCAGGTGTCGATGTCGTGGCCGTTGATGCGCGAGACGACGTCACCGCGCTGAAGTCGGCCCTTGGCCGCGCTGCGCGGGGCCAGCGCCGTGATCACGGCGCCGCCGCCCTGGGCGTCGGCGCCCGAGACGCCGAGCCCGCCGTGACAGCCGTGACCGGCGGCCTCGACCTCGGCGACGCGGGCGACGAAGAGGGCCGAGTACCAGAGGTGGCCGGTTGAGAGTACGGCGACGACGTGGCCCGAGGCGTTCACCGCGATGGCGTCGACGAAGCCGTTGAGGTTCTGGTCGGGGTTGGTAGCGAGGTAGCTCACGAGGTTGTTCGCTCGCAGCAGGGGGTCGCCCAGGGTCGTCGTCGCCCAGGCGAAGTGGGGCGCGTCGGTTGACGTCGCGGCGAAGGGCGACAGTGCGAGGACGGACACGCTCGCCGGCATGGGAGCGAAGTGCAGGGACGGGACCGACTGGCTCAACTTCACGATGGTGAAGTCCATCGCCTGATCGCGGGCGACCCAGGTGACGGGGAAGTTGACGTGGTGGGGTAGCGACCCGCTCAAGAGGGCGTTTTTCGGGATCGGCGTCGTCGTGACTGCGAGGTCGTGCGAGAGCACCATCGCCGCGACGTGCTCAACGTGGCCCGGCGTCGTGATGCTCAACTCGACCGTTCGCTCGGCGGCCGCGCGTGCGTAGGCCGGCAGCGCCGAGAGCGAGGCGCTCTCGTGGGTGGTCATCGGCTGATTCGGGGGCCGCGAACTACTGGTCGCGATCAAGACGACGAAGCCGATGATCAGGGAGAAGAACATCACGGTCGCGATGAGGCGCGCGAGGCGGCTGCGCACGCGGTGCTCGCGCGTGGGGAGCGAGTCAAAGGAAGGCAGCTCGCTCGGGTGCACCCACGAACGTGACTGACTGGGCGGCGCCTGGCCCCCTCTCAAACTCCACCCGCGCTTGCCGCGCTGTCGCCAGATCACTCCAGAAGGCTAGTGAGGGGGTTGACGCCGTACCGGTCGCTCTAGCATTGACCAATGGCCACCGACGTCGCACTCGATATCGGCACGTCGTCGTGCCGGGTGGCGACGGCCGAGCAGGGCGTTCTCTTTAACGAGCCCTCCACGGTGGCGATTGACACGCGATCGGGTGAGATCGTTGAGGTCGGCTACGGGGCGATGGACCTCGTCGCGCGCACGTCGCGCCACGTGGTGGCCTTTCGTCCGCTGGCCCAGGGCGCGACCATCGACTTCGACGTCACCGCCCGCCTCTTGGCGGGGTTGATGGAACGTGCGGGGATCTCCAAGGTCTCACGGGTGCGCGCGGTGATGAGCGTGCCCTCTCTGGCCACCGCCATCGAACGACGCGCCCTGCGCCAAGCCGCGGTGCAGGCCGGGGCGCGCGAGGTGAGCCTCATCGAGTCGCCCCTGGCGGCGGCGATCGGATTGGGACTGCCTGTCCAGGACCCGGTGGGCTCGGCCGTGACCGTCCTGGGCGCCGGCGCGTCCGAGGCGACGCTCATCTCCCTCGGGGGCATCGTCACCAAGGGCACGCGTCGCTTGGGCGGCGGCGACCTCGACCACGCTGTCGCCACCGCGATTCGCCAGCGCTACGGCGTCGTCGTCGCCCCGAGCGCCGCCGAGCACCTCAAGATTGCCCTCGCCTCGGCTCTGGGGCGTACGAGCGGACAGAGCGAAGTCGTCAGCGCGCGCACGGTGGAGCGCGGCGAGCCGGTGGAGGTGACCGTCACCGCCGACCTCGTCAACGACGCCATTCGCGACGCCGTGGCCTCCACGGTCGCGATGGTCCAGGATTCGCTCGCCGAGGCGCCACCGGACCTCTCTCAGGACGTGAGCGCGCGGGGCATGACCCTGGTGGGTGCCCACGCGAGACTGCGCGACCTCGCCGAGCTGCTCGCGTCTCGCACGGGGGTCGACGTGCGCGTGGCGCCCGAACCCGATCTCGTCGTCATTCGCGGCCTGCAAATGTGTCTTGAGGAGATGTCCTCGCTGCACGCCCTCTTTCGCGACGCCGACCGCTAGTCGCGCGTCAGGGCCTCGACCGCGGCGCGCACCTGCCAGTCGCGGTCCTCTCTCGCGCGCGCGAGCGCGGCGTCGACGTCGGGGCCCTCGAAGTTGGCCAGGGCCACCACGGCTCGGCGCCGCACGGGGGCCTTGTCGTCGAGGGCCGCGATGATTGTCGCGAGAGCGCGCTCGTCGCCCACCGCACCCAGCGCCGCCACGGCGGCCTCGCGACAGCGCGCGTCGTTGTGACTCGCACAGCGACACAGCGCCTCGACGCTCGAGGGATCGGGGTGCTCGCCGAGGGCGAAGGCCGCGGCGTCGACGACGAGGGGATCGTCGTCGTCCAAAGAGCGTTGGATGCGATCGAGCACCCGGGGCGAAACGCGACGCTCGCTCAGCAGCGCGATCGCCTCTCGACGCACCTGGGCGTCCTCGTCCCCGAGCGCTTTCAGCCAGAGTGCGTCGTCGAGCACCCCGCGCCGCGCCGCGGCTCGCAGTCCCAGCACGCGGGTGCGCGCGACGGTATCGACGAGGCTCGCGTGAATCACCGCGAGGCTCGCTTCGTCGCTCGCGTACTCGGCCCGCACTATCGGGGCGCTGGCGTCCTCCGGTACCGTGGAATCTGCGTGCACGAGACCATTCCACCACCTTCGCGTCCACGGCGCCGCGTGCGACTGCGCGTGCTTCTTGGTCTCGCGTTCGTCGTGTCACTCGTGGGTCTTGGTCAGTCCTGGACGGTGCCCTACTACGCGCTGACGCCGGGGGAGGCCACGAACGTCGCGCCGCTCATTTCGGTGAGGGGACTCGCCAGTGACGCCCACCACGACACCATCATGCTCACCGACGTCTACCTCTCGACGCTGACGGCCTGGCAGTGGCTCTACATGCACCTTCAGTCCCACGTCGAGTTCGTCCCGGCGAGCGACCTCGTTGATCCCGGGGTGCCGGCGAGCCAGATCCAAGCCCAGGGATACCTCGAGATGGCTGACTCCAAGCAGGCGGCCGAGGTGGCCGCACTGCGCGCGCTCGGCTGGCCGATTCGCTTGAGCAGCGCCGGCGCGACCGTGACGGCCGTCCTCTCGGGTTCGCCGGCTTTCTCACGTCTGCACGTCGGCGATCGCGTGGTGAGCGTCGACGGGCGCGCGATCGACAACGCCTGCGCCCTGGTAGGCGCGGTTCACGACGTGGCCCCGGGCACGCTCGTGCGCCTGGGGGTCGCTCGGGTACACATCAGCGCCGATGGCGTCATGACCTACGACAGCCCCCAGACGGTGAGCGTGCGCACGAGGGCGAACCACGGAGAGTCGGCGTCGCCGTGTGCCGGCGTCTCCGGCGTGGCTCGCTCGTACCTGGGCATCAGCAGCGAGGACGCCGTCCACGCGGACCTGCCGGGCCAGATCTCGATCAAGACGACCTCCATTGGCGGACCGTCGGCGGGCCTGGCCATGACCCTGGCTCTCATCGACCGACTCAGCGCGGGTTCGCTGACGGGCCACTACGTGGTGGCCGCGACGGGCACCATGAGTGCGAGCGGTCTGGTCGGCGACGTCGGGGGTGTGGCGGAGAAGACCGTCGCGGTGGCCCGCGCGGGCGCGCAGATCTTCTTTGTTCCCCAGGTGGAAGTGCCCACGGCCAGCGCGGTGGCCCCGGCGAGTCTTCGGATCATCGGCGTCACCACTCTCGCCCAGGTCTTGCACGACCTACGCTCCCTCGGCGGTGACGCCCCCGTGGCCCTCAGCACGCCGCACTAAGACCGTTCACGCGGGCGCCACGTCGTAGTCTGGTGGGAATGGACGAACGCCGGATCCTCTCCACGACCCGCCAGACGTCGGCGGAGGTAGCCCGCGTCACGTTCACGACGATTCGCAAGGGTGGCCTCGATCCCCAAGAGGTTCGCCAACACCTCGAATCCGTCGCTCGCGAGATGGGACATCTCGAGCAGCGCGTGCGCGAGCTCCAGGAGCATCTCTCCGAGGCTCAGCATCGCGCGGCCCATCCGACCTTTGACGAAGCCACCCTGGCCAGCGCGCTCGGCACCCAGAGCGCGGCGATTCTGCGCTCGGCCCACGAAGAGGCCGGGCGGGTCACCGCCGAAGCCCAGGAGCGCAGCACTCAACTCTTCAGCGAGACTCAGCAACGCAGCGCGAATCACCTCATCGAGGCCCAGGAACGCGCCGCGGGGATCATCTCCGAGGCGGAGTCCAGCGCGGCGAGCATCGATCACGACGCGCGGCTCGGTGCGGAACGGCTCATCGAGTCGGCCAAGGTGAACGGCGAGGCGCTCGTCGAACGCGCGCGCGAACAGGGTCGGGCGATACTGGCTCAGGCGAGCGACGCGCGAAAGACCGTGCTGAACGACCTCGCGGTCAAGCGCAAGGCGCTGCACTTACAAATTGACCAACTGCGAGTCGCGCGCGACCACCTGGGCGCGTACCTGACGGGGCTGCGCGACGAGGTCGAGTCGGTCCTGGGGGGACTGAACAACTCTGACGAGGCCGCTCGCGCGGCCGCGCTCGAGGCTTTGCGCCTTCGCCCGGCCGTCCCCGAGCCCACCGAAGAGGAACTCCTGGCCGGAACGCCGCTGCGCCGGGTGCCCGAGGTGGCCCTCGAAGCGGTGGTCGCGCCCACCGCACCCGCGCTAGAGGTAGCCGCGCCCGAAGTCCCCGAGCCCAGCGCGCCGCCCGCACCACGCCAGGGCGCCTCGACAGAGTCCGGGGCCCCACACGAGGATGATCAGTCGGGGACCGACGTGGTCAATGAGATCTTCGCGCGCCTGCGCAAGGCGACCTTGGACGAGCGCGGCGCCAGCGCCCACGCACCGCGGCGGGCTCCGGCGGCCAAGCCAGACACGCCCGTGGGCGACCTGTTCAAGCGGCGCGACGCGGCCCTCGACGAGTCGCTCGCCGTCCTCACCCGCCGGGTCAAGCGCGTTCTCCAGGACGACCAGAACCTCTCCCTGGAACGACTGCGTAGCCTCAAGGTCGTCTCGGCCACCGAGCTCGAAGACGAGCACGCCCAACGCGAGCGCTACGCCGAGGCCGCGTTCGACGCGCTGGCGGACGCGGCGGCGGCCGGCGCGCAGTTCGCCTTCGACGAAACCGGTGCGAACGTCGGACCCGCGGGACGAGCGCCGCTGCTCGAGTGCGCCGCGGATCTCGCGGTGACCATCGTCCTCGCCCTGCGCCGGCGCATCCTCGCCGAGGGTAACGGCGACCCCCTCGAGCGAGTCAACACGGCGTACAAGGAGTGGCGCGGGGCGCGCGTGGAGCGCCTCTGCACCGACGCGGCCCGTCGCGCCTTTCACATCGGCGTCTTGGCCGCCTCGGCCGGACGGCACGTTCGCTTCCTCGTCTCGCCGGGCGATCCGCCCTGTGACGCGTGCGCCCTCGACGCGGCCGCGGGCGAGCGCAGCGCGGGCGCGAGCTTCCCGGGAGGCGCGGCCTACCCGCCGTTGCACGCGGGCTGCGCGTGCACGATCGTTCCGGTCTAGAGCCCAGGGCCTAGGCTCGTCGCGTGCGAAGCACCTCTGACGCAACACCCCACCCTCGACGCCTGACGCGACTCTCGCGTCGGGTGATCATCTCCTCGTTGATTGGTATCGTCCTCATCGCCTTCTTGTCCTTGCGCAGCGTGGCGTTGCTGTGGACCGATCAGATGTGGTTCTCCTCGGTGGGCCTGGGCCGAGTTTTTTCCACCCTGTTCTTTGTCAAGGTGGGCCTCGGTCTGACCTTCGGGGCGATCTTCTTCGCCCTCATGTGGAGCAACCTCCTGCTCACCGACCGCTTCGGAGCCCGCGATCTCACGTTCGAGCCTGAAGACGAGGTGGTGCGCCGCTTCCAAAACGCGGTACGTCCCCACGCCGGGAGAATCTACGCGCTCATCTCACTGGTGATGGGGGCCATCGCGGGACTCAACGCGACGGGTGAGTGGAACAAGTACCTGCTCTTTGCCAACAGCCAGCCCTTCCACGTGAGAGATCCGCTGTACCACAAGGATTTGGGCTTCTACGTCTTCACGCTGCCCTTCGTGTCCTTCGTCGTGACGTGGCTGCTCGTGGCCCTCGTGGTGATTCTCATCGTCACGAGTGGCTTTCACTACCTCAACGGCGGGATTCGCGCGGCGCGAGTCGCCCCCCGGGTCGCTCCGCGGGTCAAGGCGCACCTGTCGGTGATCGGCGCCGGCATCGCCCTCGTAAAGGCGGCGGGCTACGTCGTGGCCAAGTGGGAGTTGGTCAACTCAACGAATGGCTACGTGGGTGGCGCGAGTTACACCGACGTGCACGCGAGGATGCCGGCGCTGACCATACTCTTCTACCTGTCGCTGGCCGCGACCGCCATCTTGCTTGCCAACGTGCGTTCGCGCGGTTGGTCGCTGCCGGTGGTGGCGGTGGGCCTGTGGGCCTTCGTGGCTTTGGTGATCGGCGTGCTGTACCCGACGATTCTCCAGGCGCTCAAGGTGAGTCCGAACCAGGGGACCCTCGAGGCCCCCTACATCCAGCGCAACATCATGGCCACACGCACCGCCTACGGCCTCAACATGGTGCGCTATCACACGTTCGCGGGCTCGACCACCATCAGCCAGTCCCAGATCAACGCCGACCGGGCAACCCTGACCAACATTCGTCTCTGGGACCCGGCCAACAACATCGCCCTGGCCACGGTGACGCGCCGCCAGTCGATTCGCTCCTACTACTCCTTTTCCTCCCTCGCGGTGGACCGCTACATGATCAACGGCACACTGACGCCGGTTCTCATCGGCGCTCGTCAGCTCAATCCGGCGAATCTGCCCTCGCCCTCGTGGGTTAACAACCACCTCCAGTACACCCACGGAATCGGCGCGGCCGTCGTCGCGGCGAATCAGGTGGACACCTCGACGGGTAACCCGGTCCTCGTCGTCTCCAACGTCCCGCCGGTCTCTAGCGGCGGCATGCCGGTTCTCACCCACCCCGACATCTACTTCGGACTGAAGAATCCGGGCTGGGTGGTGGCCAACACCAAGCAGCCCGAGCTCAACTTTCAGGTCACCACGGGACCCAACGCGGGACAGCCCGTCGAGAGCCACTACGCGTCGCATGGGGGCGTCGCCGTCGGCGGCCTCTTGAGTCGGGCCGCGCTCGCGCTGCGCCTGGGGGACTTCAACTTCCTCATCTCGAACCAGATCACCTCCAAGAGCCGAGTGATGTTCGTGCGCGACGTCCAGACGATGGCCCAAAAGGCCGCGCCGTTCCTCTCGTTCAACTCCCAGGCCTACCCGGTGATCGCCGACGGGTCGATTCAGTACGTGCTCGATGGCTTCACGACAACGGACCAGTACCCCTACAGCCAGAACGCGTCGGGACTCAACATCAACCAGGGGGGCCTGCCCTACAGCTTTAACTACGTGCGCGACTCGGTCAAGGTGGTCATCAACGCCTACACCGGGTCGATGACGTTCTACGCGGCTGATCCCAACGATCCGATCCTCCAGGCCTATCGCGCGGCGTTCCCGACGATGTTTCACCCCATGAGCGACATGCCGTCGGAGATTCTCACCCACCTGCGCTACCCGGTCGACCTCTTTAGCGTGCAGGCGGGCGAGCTTGGTCACTACCACATCACCAACGCCAACGCCTTCTACACGGCCTCAGACCGCTGGGAGGTCTCGCCGACGACCGGTGCGGGGACCCCGAGCCAACCTCTCGGTCAGACCGCCGTGACCAACGCCGCGGGCAACGTGGTCTCCTCGGCGCTCTCGCCGATGAGTCCGGTTTTCCAGGTGGGATCCTTGCCAATGGCCAACAAGCAACAACTCCTCGAGTCGATCGCCTACGTGCCCGCCGGCAACTCGTCAACGGTCCAGGGGCTCACCGCGTTCTTGATGGCCACGAGTGACCCGAAGGACTACGGACAGCTCAACGTCTACGAGACGCCGCGCGCGAGCCTCGTCATTGGACCCGTCCAGGCCGACTCACAGATTCAAGAGAACGCCAAAGTTTCCTCGACCATCACGCTCCTCGACCAGCACGGCTCCGGCGTGCTGTTGGGTAACAACCTGATGGTGCCCCTCGACCAGAGCGTCCTCTACATTCGTCCCCTCTACGTGACCTCAACGTCGAACCCGATGCCCCAGTTGAAGTACGTGATTGCCGTCTTCAACCAGGACGTCGAGATATCGCCCACACTCTCCGGCGCTCTCTCACTGGTGCTCGGCGCGAACATCTCCACGCCGTCGAGCCCGGGGACGCCGTCCACGCCCTCAAAGTCCGGCCAGAGCGCCTCGTACTACCTCAAGCGAGCCGCCAGTGACTGGACGTCGGCTCAGGCGGCCCTCATCGCGGGCAACCTCGGGCGCTACCAGTCTCTCGTCAACGACATGAATCACCAGATTCAGCTGGCTCAGAACGCGCTCGCGGCCAAGCCCTAACACGGGGTGGCTCAGGTCCGCGGTCGCGTTCCTCTGACGCGTCGTCGGTGCGGCGGTACGTACGTCTCTCTCGAGCAACCGGTAAGAACGACGTCGATCATGGCTCGACAACGGCGAGGAAGCGCCACGCGTGGGGGGTTGCCGAATCGGACGAGTGGCGCCCCTGATAGAGTGGTCATCACCCATCGCGGGGTGGAGCAGTCTGGTAGCTCGTCGGGCTCATAACCCGAAGGTCGCAGGTTCAAATCCTGCCCCCGCCACGAATATCGAAGGCCCAGGCTCCGCCTGGGCCTTCGTGCTGTCTGGAACGGTT
>JAJYAC010000081.1 GCA_021779735.1 Actinomycetes bacterium | reverse complement strand
GGAAACCGTGTTCTCATGTCCCTTGTGCGGACACGATTGGTAAGGGAGAGAGCAATGAGTGAACCGACCAACGTCCCGCGTTGCGACGAGTGTGGCGAGCGGCTTCAGGCGGCTGACGCCGGGGTAACAGTGAGCCGCGTCCGTCTCACGGGGTCCGGTCATCCCCTGTGGATGCGGGAGATGCTGTGCGGCTCGTGCTACGCCCGGACGAAGAACGGAGAACCCCATGACTGACGCCCTGCTCAAAGGCGATTGTCTTGAACTGCTTCCGGCGCTGCCCGACAACTCAATCGACTCCATCGTGACCGATCCGCCCTACGAACTCGGCTTCATGGGCAAGTCCTGGGACAACTCGGGCATCGCCTACAACGTCGAACTATGGGCCGAGTGCCTGCGCGTGCTGAAGCCGGGCGGCCACCTGCTCGCCTTCGGTGGCAGTCGTACCTATCACCGGCTGGCGTGCGCCGTCGAGGACGCGGGCTTCGAGGTGCGCGACCAGATCATGTGGCTCTACGGCTCGGGGTTCCCCAAGTCGCTCGACGTGAGCAAGGCGATCGACAAGGCGGCGGGTGCCGAACGCGAGGTGCTCGGCGTTGGTGCGGCCTATTGTAAGGAAATAGAGGAGGGTAGAGACTGCCCCGGACACCCAACGGCCAATAGGAGTTTGGGAGGGGGCGCGAATAAACACACCGCCTCCACCGCGCCCGCAACCCCCGACGCCAAGAAGTGGCAGGGATGGGGCACTGCGCTGAAACCCGCACACGAGCCCATCGTCGTCGCGCGCAAGCCCTTCATCGGAACGGTAGCGAACAACGTCCTGGCCTACGGCACGGGGGCGCTGAACATTGACGGGTGCCGGGTTGGGAGTGAGGTAAGGGTGAACCAGCGGAGCTCCTCTCTTGGGGGAACCCGCGCCATGTCGGGGGGACCAGCGCAACCGGACTACCCGGACCGTATAGCCGAGGGCCGCTGGCCCGCGAACGTGATCCACGACGGCTCCGAGGAGGTGCTGGAGGGGTTCCCGACGACCGGCAAGAGCGCCCCGGCCAGCGGACCAACCTCGAGCGCGAAGTCGTCGATCGCCATGTCGGACTTCACCGGCGAGCGTGGCGAGGTGCCGTTCTACGGCGACGAGGGCTCAGCCGCTCGGTTCTTCTACTGCGCTAAGGCGAGCAAGTCCGAGCGCAACGCGGGGCTTCCTGCCGGTGAGCGTTCGACACACCCAACGGTCAAGCCCCTCGCGCTCATGCGCTACCTGGTGCGCCTTGTCACGCCTCCGGGCGGTGTCGTGCTCGACCCGTTCCTGGGCTCAGGCACTACGGCGGTCGCGGCGATCCTCGAGGGCTTCGACTGGATCGGCTGCGAGATGACCGAGGACTACTGGCCCATCATCGAATCCCGAGTCGCATGGGCGCAGAACCAGGAGATTCAGGGGGTATTTCTATGACTGACGCCCTGCACCTGTTCACCGAGGACGGCACCGAGTACGTGCTGCCCGCCGACTTCTTCGCGGGGCCGCTGAAGCCGGGGACGAGGGGGACGTGGAAAGGCTTCTCGATAGATGACTGGCATGGCACCGTTGTCGTCGGGCGTCCCGACCGCTATGGGCGGATCGTCGTGGAATACCGCGAGGGCGGCTACAACCTGCCACTCGTAGAAGACTTTATCCCTGAGGTCAAACCCGAGCCACCGACAACGGTGATGGTGGAGATGAAGCCGGACGCCGCTCGCTGGGTAGTCGAGAACGCAGATGATGAAACAGCCAAGGCCGCAGCGAAGGCGCTGAGGGAAGCTGGTGCGTGAACGCCGTCTCCGTCCCCGTGGTCGAGTGGATAGTCTCGCGCATCGTGGGGTTGGGCCGATGACTCCCCTCGACGCCGCCATCCTCCGCCTGCGCCAAGCCCGACGCCTCTACCGCGAACTCTCCGCGCAAGGCAATCGCTCGGCTGCGTCCAAACTGGTCCACGAGTGCGTCGATGACCTGCTGCGCGTGTACGACGAGTCGATGGCCGACCCGTATGGAGGGTTCTGATGCCTGACTGTCCCACCTGTCACCTCGGGTCATTCGTCCGCTGGACGTTCCTCGGGTATCATTGTGCATTCTGTGGCACCGACTGGCAGTACGAGGGAGGTGATGCCCGTGACGCCAACGCTTAGCCGTGCGTAACATTCCTCGGATATTGGAGTCTCGTGCAGTCACGCCTCGCAATCTCAACGCTTTTCGCATTCGTAGCAATCTTCGTGCCAAACACTCATCAGGGCAAATGGCACGATTGGTCCCTAAAACGCTCTCACAGCCGTCCAACCCCCCACTTGGGGCGATTCATCGCGGAACTACCGCCGATGACGACTGAGCAGGCCACGATTTCGCTCGTTGGCAACCAGCGCCACATTCGTCGCGCTCCGCTCGTCTCTCGCGCCACATTTCTCGCGTGGCTGAAGGTCGCGACGTGCGAGACCGGTCGTTCCTGGCGCATGGTCGGACCGATCTACTCGGGCGCGCTCGGGATTCTGAACTCGAACTGGCTGGCCTACGCGCCGCGTTCGTTCCCGCGCAACGCATCGCTCGCCACGCCGATGCAGCAGGTCTACGTCGCGTCGATCATCAATCGCGGATTCGCCGTGCCGGACCAGTACGGCTGCTCGGGAGGGTGGTGATGGAGCAGGGTTCGGCGTCGGTGGCCTTCGAGGTGCTCGGCTTGCCCGCGCCCCAGGGGAGCAAGTCGGCCTACGTGCGCGGTGGTCGTGCCGTCGTGGTGGACGGGTCGAGCAGGTCAGGCCGCGAGCGCCACGCACGCTGGCGCGCTGACGTGACCGATGCCGCTCGGCGCGCTCGCACGCTGATCGGTGGTGGTTCGTTCGCCGGTCCGGTCGAGGTCAGTGTCACGTTCTACTTCGCGCCGGTGAAGTCAGACGCCTATCGCACGCGCCATTTCGTCGCGCCGGACATCGACAAGCTCGTGCGCAGCGTGCTCGACTCGCTCACCAACTCTGGGCTCATCCACGATGACTCGCTCGTCTTCTCTCTCAGCGCGAAGAAGTTCTACGCGCAGGAGATGCGCGGTTTCGTCGGCGCGTCGGTGGTCGTCGCTGACTGGTCGGGCGTGGAGGCCGAGGATCGGGAGGCGCTGAAGGCGCAGAGACGCGAATCTCGCCGGGCGCATCGCTCTCCACTCGGGAGCGCGCCAAGCGCATAGTGGTCCTTTCGAGCGCGCGGAACTCGAAAAAATCTCTCGCGCGGGTCGGCCCCGTGGCTCAGAAATGGGCCAGCTCGCCACGGGGCCGCGCTTCGTTTCGGCGCGCTAGGCGTCGTGTCGCTCCATGTTGCGCGCGTGCTGGCCCGTATCGGCGTGATCGAGTGTGTCGTCCAGCGCGTCGTTCTCACTGTCGCGCGTCGGTCCGTGCCAGCGACACGCGTCACAGTGGGCCTGGTAGGTCATGCGCCACGGGTCCGGGGTCATCGTCCACCCCGTTCGATCCGTGCCACGACACGCCAACACAGGGCCGCTACGACGAGCGCCACGAGCAGGGCTAGCGGGTCGTCGCCAGGCATCGAGCGCCCGTAGCCTGGTACTAGGTGCGTGTAGGCCGTCGCGGCGTCACCAGCGGCCCAACCGACCGCCACCGATAAGGCGCGGCGCGTGATCTGTGCAGCGGTCACGGTGCCACCTCCCATGCGGTCACGTACTGCGCGGCGATCAGCAGAATACGCGCCACACTGCCGAGGTCACGTAGGCGCTCGTCGATCGTGTCGTCTTCGCTCGCGCCGTCTTCGAGCGACTCGATCAAGTTTTCGAGTGTTCCGCCCGCTTCTGCGCACGCGCGGGCACCTACCGCGCCCGCTAGGTGGCGCGCCACGTCGTTTTCCCACGGTGTCCCAAGTATTTTGCTCATATCCCCTACCTTCCAGCCGCCTACCTGACGGCCCGCCCGCGTCGATCACTCGGCGCGCGCGGCCCGCTAGGGCCGGTGCTACTGGCGCACAGGCATGAGTAGAAACAGCCCTTCGCAGTCGCGGACCTTCGTGGTCCAGACACTCGGGCGCGTGGCGCTCGTCATTTCACATACCCACGGGCGCGGCATGGGCGCGCGCTTGCCGGTCTCGGGCGGCAAGATCTTTGACATTCGCGCCAGAAATTGGG
>JAJYAC010000026.1 GCA_021779735.1 Actinomycetes bacterium | reverse complement strand
ACTCGCGAACGACGGACGATTCAGGGAAACCGGCTCGTGGATGAGCCAGCCGTGGAGCCGGTGGAGGGATTCGAACCCACGACCTGACGATTACAAATCGCCTGCGCTACCACTGCGCCACACCGGCCAACGAACCCAGGCTAGTGAACGAGGGCGCCGCGTCCTAGGCTGTGGCCGATGAGTACCCCTTCCGCCCCCGAGCCACCGATGTCGGGATCGCACTATCAGCCACGCCTGGGTGTGGTGCTCACGCTGCTGATCCTCTTCATTGGGGCGACGTTCGCCGTCTTGCGCACATCGGCGCCCGCGACGACGACGGGGTCAACCACCACCACCTCGACCACCACGCCGGGCAGTCACCCAACGACGTCGACCACTCTGCCGGCGCGTTCGCGCGTGCGCGTCCAGGTGGCCAACGGCACGTTGACGACGGGACTCGCGCGCAGCTACACCCAGTTGCTGATCACCCAGGGCTGGGACACCTTGCCCCAGGTGAACGCGGCGCGCGCGGCGAAGACCATCGTCTACTTCAACCCCGGCTTCCAGTGGGCGGCTCAGCAGATCGCCGCCCAGATCAAGGTCGCCAAGAGCGCGGTCACGCCGCTCGCCGGTCTGAGTCCGGTGCCGGGGGCCTCGGGTGACGACGTCATCGTCATCTTGGGCCCTGACGTTGCCGTCGGCTGATCAGCCGTTCGAGGGCAATTCGACGCCGAAGCGTTCGAGGGCCGCGCGCAAGACGTCGCCCGCCATCGGGCGCAACTCCTCGAGTGGCCGGTTGCGGTGGCGCCGCACGCCGAGGTCGACCTGAGCGAGGCTCGCGACGCCGAACTTACGCGCGATGTCGATGAGTAGCGCGATCTCCACGCCGTAGCCGACCTCGAAGTCAATGGCCTCGAGGGCGCCGCGGCGCGCGGCGGTCTCGCCGGCGAGGGGCTGGCGCATCTCACCGAGGCCCGGGAAGAGCAGGGACAGGATCGGTCGCGCGGCGAGTTCGTTGACTCGTCCGCCGCCCGTGGGCCGGTCGTGCAGGGGCCGCTCGTAGAAACCCTTTACGAGCTGAAGGTCGGGGATCTCGAGCAAAGGCTCGATGAGACGGGCAACGAAGTCCCCGAGCGGCGACAGGACGTCGGCGTCGAGAAAGACGACGATCTCGCTGTTCGTCGCGGCGAGGCCCGCGGCCATCGCGGCGCCCTTGCCACTGGGGCGGCCCAGGGTGAGTACTTGTGCGCCGTGGTGCGCGGCGACCGTGGCGGTGTCGTCGCTCGAGTGGTCGTTGACCACGAGCAGCTCGTCGACGAAGGCGCTCTCGGCGATGGCCGAGACCACGGGGCCGATCGTCGCGGCTTCGTCACGCGCGGGGACGATGACGGCGACGCTCGTCGCCTGGGCTCGTTCGCGCACGCGCGCGAGGTCGTGCTCGTCGCGCGTGAAGGTCGCCGGAACGTCGAGAGGGGCCACGTGACGAGGCTAGGGGCCCGCTCGCGCGGGGCGCACTTGACAGGCGCGAGCCGGTGCGCCACTATTGATACGTCATCAAGAGCGACTGAGGGACGGGCCCGATGAAGTCGCGACAACCAGTGTGGGGATAACCCTTCCCACGCCAGGTGCCAAAGCCCGTGCGATGAAAAGGGAGTTATGAGTTTCGCCACCGGTCTTATTTGTCGAGAGTGCGCTAGCACCTACCCCACGGAGGCTCGCTACTCGTGCGAGTACTGCTTCGGACCCCTCGAGGTCTCCTACGACCTCGAGGCGGCGCGCGCGGTCGTCACGCGCGAGTCCATCGAGGCGGGCCCGAGGTCGATCTGGCGCTACGGCGCGCTGTTGCCCGATCCCGGTGAGGAGCCGGTCGACCTGGGCGCGGGGTGGACGCCGCTACGCCGGGCGCACCGCCTGGGCGAGGAGCTGGGACTCGCCGAGCTCTGGCTCAAGGACGACACCCGCAACCCCACCGGGTCCTTCAAGGACCGCGTGGTCTCGGTCGCTCTCTCGAGCGCGCGGCGCCTCGGCTTCTCGACGGCGGCCTGCGCGTCGACGGGCAACCTCGCCACCTCCGTCGCCGCCCACGCCGCGGCGATTGGCTGGCCGAGCGTGACGATCATCCCGAGCGACCTCGAGAAGTCCAAGATCGCCATGACCGCCATCTTCGGCGGCACCGTCCTTGGCGTGGAGGGCAACTACGACGACGTGAATCGCCTGTGCGTCGAACTCGTCGCCGAGCACGAGGACTGGGCGTTCGCCAACGTCAACCTGCGTCCGTACTACGCCGAGGGCTCCAAGACCCTCGCCTACGAGATCATCGAGCAGCTGGGCTGGCGCACGCCGGATCAGGTGGTCGTGCCCCTCGCCTCGGGCAGCCAGTTCACCAAGATCGCCAAGGGATTCAAGGAGTTCCTCGAACTCGGCCTCGTCTCGGGCGAGGCCCCCGTGCTCTTCGGCGCCCAGGCCACGGGCTGTTCGCCCATCGCGACGGCCTTTGCCGAGGGGGCCGAGGTCGTCACTCCCCAGCGCCCCCACACCATCGCGCGCTCACTGGCCATTGGCAACCCGGCTGACGGGCCCTACGTGCTTGACGAGCTGCGCGCGCGCGGCGGCGACTGCGGATCGGTGTCGGATGAGGAGATCCTCGAGTGCATCGGACTGCTCGCGCGCACCGAGGGCATCTTCGCCGAGACCGCCGGCGGCGTGACGATCGCCTCACTGCGCCAGATGGTGCGCCGAGGCACGATCGACCCGGAGAAGTCCACCGTGGCGATCATCTCGGGCCACGGCCTCAAGACGCTCGACGTCATCGTCGACAGCGCCACCGTCACCGCGACGATTCCCCCCACGCTCGCCGCGGCCGAAGCGGCGCTGGCCCTCCACTCGCTGGTGGCGGCGTCGTGAGCGTCATCGTGCGTCTGCCCAGTCAGCTGCGGGTCCTCGTGGGAGGCGTGGGCGAGGTGAGCGTCGAAGCCCACACGGTGCGCGAGGCCATCGCGGCGGTCGAGGCGTCGTACCCGGGCATCGCCGCGCGCGTGCTCGACGACCGCGGGGCGCTGCGGCGCTTCGTCAACGTCTTCGTCGCCGACGAGGACGTGCGCTTCCTCGACGGCCTCGACACCGTCCTCGAGGCCGGTCAAACCGTGTCCCTGGTCCCGGCGGTCGCCGGCGGCTGAGCCATTAGCACTCTCGACGCGAGACTGCTAATATCGGTGCGCACCACTCTGGTGCCCCGATTCCCAGGAGAACACAGTGGCGAAACTGATCGCTTTTGACGAAGAGGCACGTCGCGCCCTCGAGCGCGGCATGAACAAGCTGGCCGACGCGGTGCGCGTCACCCTCGGGCCCAAGGGCCGCAACGTCGTGCTGGACAAGAAGTGGGGCGCCCCCACGATCACCAACGACGGCGTCTCCATTGCCAAGGACATCGAGCTCGAGGACCCCTACGAGCGCATCGGTGCCGAGCTGGTGAAGGAAGTCGCCAAGAAGACCGACGACGTGGCCGGTGACGGCACGACGACCGCGACCGTGCTCGCCTGGGCCATGGTGCGCGAGGGCCTCAAGAACGTGGCCGCCGGCGCCAACCCGATGTCACTCAAGAAGGGCATCGAGGCCGCCGTGGAGGCCGCCGTTGCGTCACTGCACGCGCTCGCCACGCCCGCCGACACCAAGGAGCAGATTGCTCAGGTGGCCTCCATCTCGGCCGCCGACACCGAGATCGGCGCGATGATCGCCGACGCCATCGACAAGGTGGGCAAGGACGGCGTCATCACCGTCGAGGAGAGCCAGTCCTTCGGCATGGACATGGACTTGGTCGAGGGCATGCGCTTTGACAAGGGTTACATCTCGCCCTACTTCGCGACCGACACCGAGCGCATGGAGGCCGTTCTCGAAAACCCCTACATCCTGCTCGTCTCGAACAAGATCACCGCGGTGCGCGACGTCGTGCCGGTACTCGAGAAGGTCATGCAGTCGGGCCGAGCGCTGCTCATCATCGCCGAGGACATCGAGGGCGAGGCCCTGGCCACGCTCGTGGTGAACAAGATCCGTGGCACGTTCAAGTCCGTCGCGGTCAAGGCCCCGGGATTCGGTGAGCGTCGCAAGGCGATGCTCCAGGACATGGCGATCCTCACGGGCGCGACGGTCATCTCCGAAGAGGTCGGTCTCAAGCTCGAGAACGCGACCACCGAGCTGCTCGGCTCGGCGCGAAAGATCGTCGTGACCAAGGACGAGACGACCATCGTCGAAGGTGCCGGCTCCGAAGAGGACATCAAGGGCCGCGTCGCCCAGATCAAGGCCGAAATCGAGAACACTGACTCGGACTACGACCGTGAGAAGCTCCAGGAGCGTCTCGCCAAGCTCTCCGGCGGTGTCGCGGTGATCAAGGTGGGCGCCGCGACTGAGGTCGAGCTCAAGGAGAAGAAGCACCGCATCGAAGACGCGGTCTCGACGACCAAGGCGGCCATTGAGGAGGGCGTCGTGCCCGGTGGCGGCGTGGCGCTGCTGCGTTCCAAGAGCGCCATCGACGTCGTCATCGACTCACTGACCGGCGACGAGGCCACGGGCGCGCGCATCGTGTCCAAGGCCGTCGAGGCGCCGCTGACCCAGATCGCGGTCAACGCCGGTCTCGAGGGCGGCGTCATCGTCGACAAGGTGCGTCACCTCGCCAACGCGACCGAGGGCCTCAACGCGGCCACGGGCGAGTACGAGGACCTGATCAAGGCGGGCGTCATTGACGCGGCCAAGGTCACCCGCTCGGCGCTGCAGAACGCGGCCTCGATCGCCGCGCTCTTTCTCACCACCGAGGCGGTCATCGTCGACAAGCCCGAGGAGAAGTCTGCGGCGATGCCCGGTGGAGGCATGGAGGACTACTAAGCCTCCGCTTCATCTCTCGACGACGCCGCGGGCCCTGCCCGCGGCGTCGTCGTGTCTTGGGTCGAGAACGGCCCGTAGCATGGGCCCATGACGAACCCCGAGCCCCTGACCCCCACGCGGGGCCTTAACGTCCTGCACCTGTTTTGTCGCGTGGAGGGCGAGATTGACCGGGCGGGCCTCGCCGCCGCGATCGAGAACGCGCGCGCCAAGGGCCTCCAGGTCGTGACCGCGGCGGTTCTCGGCGCCAAGGCCGACGTCGCTTTCATGATCCTCGGCGAGAACCTCTGGGACCTGCGACTGCTCCAGTCCTACGTCCAGGCATCGGGCCTGGTGGTGGCCGAGAGCTACGTCTCTCTCACCGAGGTGAGCGAGTACGCCGCGGGCATGCCCGAGCAGATGATAAACGACCGCCTCTACCCGGTGCTGCCGCCGGCGGACAAGCCGGCGTTCTGCTTCTATCCCATGACCAAGCGCCGCGGCGAAGTCAACAACTGGTACGCCCTCGACTACGAGAAGCGCGAGGAGCTGATGCGCCAGCACGGCACGTCGGGGCGGGCGTTTCGCGGCCGGGTTCTCCAGGTGGTGACCGGTTCGACGGGCCTCGATGACTGGGAGTGGGGTGTCACCCTCTTCGCCGTGCACGTCGACGATCTCAAGGAGTGCGTCTACACGATGCGCTACGACGAGGCCTCGACCCTCTACGGCGAGTTCGGCCCCTTCTACACGGGACTCGTCGCCGAACTCGACGACGTGCTCGACGCGACCCTGGCCTAGGGGTAGCGTTCCAGCGTGAGCGCGACGGTTCCCGAGAAGACTCTCCTTCGCTGGGCGGAGTCGCTGGCGGGTGTCGCGCGCACGGGCCTCGGCTTTACCGAGAGTCAGTACGAACGCGAGCGCTTCGAAGAGGTGTTAAAGATCGCCGCCGACATCAAGGCCGCTGCCCACGAGGGCCTCGCGGACGTCCTCGACGCCGACGGCATCGTCATGGAGTGGATGCGCGAGATCGGTCGCGGCGTCCCGGGATACGCGACCCCCAAGGTCGCCGTCGGCGCGGCCGTGTTCAACGACGAGGGCGAGTTGCTCTTGATCCAGCGCGCCGACTCGGGCGTGTGGCTCTATCCGACCGGGTGGTGTGACATCGGCTACTCCGCGCCCGAGGTGGTGGTGAAGGAGGTGCTCGAAGAGACCGGCGTCGAAGTCGAGGTCGAGCGGCTCATCGGCGTGCTCGACGGCATGCGACTGGGGGCCTCGCGCATCCCGCTCTACTCCCTGCTCTTCTTGTGCCGCGCGACGGGGGGAGAGCTCTCGGCTCACCCCCTCGAGGTGACCGACCTCGGGTGGTTCGCGCGCCACACGCTGCCCTCGCCGACTCTCGGCGCCGAGCGCTGGGCCGATCACGTCTTCGCCTCGTACGAGGGCGAGAGGCGTGACGTCTTCTACGACGACCTGCGCCGACCGGTGTGGCGGGGTGAATCGTGAGCATCGTTGTCGAGGTGGTGAGCGAGTCGACCGACGACGTTCTCGAAGCGCTCAATCGCCTGGTCCCCCAACTGTCATCGCGCGCGCCGGCGCTCGATCACGCGTCGCTGAGTGCCCTCGTGGCGTGGTCGGGCGCCACGCTGTTTGTCGCGAGACGCGACGCTGAGGTCATCGGAACGCTCACCCTCGTCGTCTTCGCGATTCCCAGCGGGAAGCGCGCGTGGATCGAAGACGTCGTCGTCGATGAGTCAGCGCGTGGCTCGGGTGCGGGAGCAGCGCTCGTGCGCGCGGCGCTCGAGCACGCCGCCTCGCTCGGCGTGAGTGAAGTCGATCTCACGAGCCGGCCGTCGCGGGAGGCCGCGAACGCGTTGTACCGGAAGTTGGGATTCGTGCAGCGAGACACGAATGTGTACCGTTTTTTCATAGAAACCTAGTGAGCCTGAATCTCGTCCCGTGTCCAATCTGGGACCAGCTCCCACGTCTTCGAATTGTGATTTCGCGATGAGAGAGTCCATTCCCACGAGTGGGTTTTCGGAGTTGCCAATTTCTGAGTTCGCGTTTCCTGGGCCCCTTCGAGATCGTCTGATATGCGCCATCCTCGATGGTCGCAAAGTGACGACCACGTCACTTGTCTTGGAGTACGAAGTCGAGCGCGAACCCATACCGAGAGAAGGTCAGCTCTCCGTGGTGGTCGACTCGAACAGTCAACCCGTGTGCGTGATTGAGACGGTGGAGGTGCGCGTCGTTCAGTTAGGTCAAGTGGGCTACGGGCACGTGGTGGATGAAGGTGAGGGGCACGCGAGTGTGGCTGACTGGCGAGCGGGCCACGAAGGCTTCTGGCGTAGTCAGGAGATGATCGAGTCTCTAAGTGATTCAACACTTGTCCTCGACGACGCGACGCTTGTCGTCTTAGAACGGTTTCGAGTAGTGGAGCGGCTACGCACGACCGCTGAGTAGATCTCCAAACTCTCCGACCGTTGCGGTGGGTGAAGGTGCGAGAGATGATTGTCGAACTGAACGCGGATGGCTGGTTTCAGGTCAGGCAATCCGGAAGTCATCGCATCTTCCGACATGCGGAGAAGAAGGGGTCAGTGACCGTGCCTGGAGCGTTGGGTATTGAACTCTCGAAATCAACAATGGCTAGCATTGTGAGGCAGGCAGGTCTTGAGCGGAGGTCGCGATGAGCAAGTACGCGGTCATTATCGAGGATGCCGGACCGAATCTCTGCGCGTACGTTCCCGACCTCCCGGGCTGCGTTTCTGCGGGCTACACCGTTGAAGAAGTCACCGCCAACATCCACGAGGCAATTGAATTGCACATTGCGTCGATGATTGAGCACGGCGAAGATGTCCCACCACCGTCGTCGCAGGTGGTGCTTGTCGAAGTCGCTTCCTAACAACCTCGTACCTCTATCAACCAACGGTAGACAAACGTTTACAGGTTCAATCTCTGAGAGATTCGCGCGTGGCCAGGTAGCGTCGAGGTATGTCCTCGATAGTTCGATCAGTGATGATCTTTGCGCAAGAGCCCAAGGTGGTCGCATATTGGTGGGCGGATCTGCTGGAGTGCCCAATTGACCATGTGTCGTTTGAAGACGGATTCGTATGGTTCGATGTCGGCGATACGGAATTTGGGTTCCATCCCGCTGATGCAACCAAGAACCCCGTCGGCGGTAGTCCGGTTGTCTATCTACGGGTCGAAGCTCATACAGCGGCAATTGCTCGGGCCGAGTCGAAAGGTGCGCTGTTACATCGAGGACCCCTCGCCATTAGCACTTCGCGTTCGATCGCTCAACTGATCGACCCGTTTGGTAATGTGTTTGGCCTCGACGGGCCACAGGGCTGATAGTCGCTGCCCCAGACGCGAGTCAGTTGCAGAACGCGCATGGTCTGTAGTCTCACTTGAAATCTCCTTCGAACGACCGTTGTGTAGTTGTGAAGGTTCGTGAGATCATTCGAGAACTTGAGGATGAAGGTTGGTTCCTCAGCCGCCAGCGGGGAAGTCATCGACAGTTTCATCATTCGACCAAGGAGGGTTGCGTGACAGTTCCAGGAGCATTGGGCGACGACGTCGCCAAAATGACTCTCGCTAGCATTGTGAGGCAGGCCGGACTGGAAAGGAAGCCCAGATGACCGAGTACACCATCGTGATCGAGGATGCGGGCTCCAACTTTAGTGCGTACGTCGTAGGGCTCGACGGATGCGTCGCGACCGGTCAGACCGTGGAGGAAGTCGAGATCAATATGCGTTACGCGATTCAGTTCCATCTTGAGGGGATGAGACTTCACGGTGACCGACTCCCTTCAAAAATGCCAATCGTCAAGACGGTCCAGGTCGCTTCGTAAATTCCATTGACTTCTACCAAAAATCGCTAGACCAATGTGTTTCGGCGTTTGAAGGGGTGGTGAGTTGACGCGATTTAAAGTGGGGGCTCGGCTAGACCGGGGTACGTGAGGGCCCCGGCGGTGATCGCGAACGTTCTTGCGGCGATGGTGTTCGCCGTCGCGATTCCCTCAAGCGCTCACGCTGAAACGGTGCCGGCCGCGTCGGCCACGTCGAGTTTGCTCTGCGGCGCGGACCACCTGAGCGTGACATGGCGCGGCAGCACCGGAGGCCTCGCCGGACACAGCGGTGACCTCTTTTGGATTCGCAACGCGGGGCGGTCACAGTGCGTACTGCGGGGGTATCCGATCGTTCGCTTCGTCATGCACGGGCGACTCGCTCCACTCACCTCGAGCGGCGTGCCGTCGCCACTCGGCCGACCCACTGGCCTGCGAAAGGGGCCACCCCCCGTCGTCCGCCTCGCGCCCGGAGCGGTGGCGTCGTTCTGGGTGGTCGGTTCGGACGTCGTGACCCCGTGTCGTACCCTCTCGAGCATGGTCGTCGTGGTGCGCCCGTTGAGGGGCCGAGCGGTCATCGTCGCGCCGTCGGTCTACTCGTCGTGGCCCTTCTGCGGGTCGGGCGTCACGGTGTCACCCATCCTTCCCGGCATGAGTGGCTCGGTGCCCGCCGTGGCGATTCGCGACGTCATCTCCTTTGGGCCCTGAGCGCCCGCTGTCGACGCGGGGCGACTCGTGGTTTCGCGCCACGCGGGCTAGGGCCGGTGGGCCGCGATGATGTCGATGACGCGTTGCGGATCGTCGGGCGTGATGCACGGCCGCGCCCGTCGGCCGATGTCGAGGTTGATGCCGGTCTCTTTGTGGGGGCGCGTGGTGTCGAGGTTGTACCAGTGGGTCAGATCACCCGAGCCCCAGATTCGCCACTTGCCCCGCAGAGCGCCGAGCGTGAAGGTCGTGGCGGCACGAATGCGACGGTAGGGGATTCTCTTGGCTCCCCAGAGGTAGTACCAGCGGATCGTGAGACCCTCGTCATCACAGAAGATGCGACCGTCGTCGTAGAGCGCGGGAGAACTCGCCACTGTGCTCACCCTACGTCGACCGCGGTGACGTTGTAAGTGCGTGATGCCCGTGACGCGGCCACGTCGAACCGCACCTCGATTCTCAGGAGGCGAAGTTGATCATCCAGCGGATGTTGTAGCGATCGAGGCACGAGCCCCAGTAGCCAAAGAACATCTCCTGCATCCCCGAGCCTTCGGTCCCACCCTCGCTCAGCGCCCGGTAGAGCCGGTCGGCCTCGTCGCGAGAATCGACCTCGAGGCTAATGGTGGTGTTGTTGCCCACCCGTACGTTCTGGCCCATCGAGGCGAGCATGTCGGTGGCCATGAGTACGTGCCCGTTGAGTATGGGCAGTTCGACGTGGAGCACTCGGTGACGGTCGTCGTCACTCATCTCGGGCATCCCGGGGGCGTCCGCGAAACGCATGAGACCGCTGACCTGGCTATGGAAGACCTCGGCGTAGTAGCCAAAGGCCTCCTCGGACTGACCCGCAAAGTTCAAGTACGTGTTCACGCGCGCCATGTCGCCCCCTCGTCGCGACACTACTTCGACGCCCTCGTTGAGACAAGGCCCCGTCACTGGCGGCGGGCCACGCGCACGCGCCACGAGTCAACACAGAGTCTCGTGTTGCTCTGCGTTAGTGTGCCGCCGTGACCGATGACGCTCTCGAACCCTCCGGACTCTCACTCGGTGCCCAACGCGACGCTGCCCTCGAGCACACCGCCCAGTACGTCTTGCGAGCGTGGAACGAGTTCGATCGGGCCCGCGAGAGCGAGACCCTGCCGTCGCCCGAGCTCGTGGAACTTCTGAAGGCGCCGCTTCCCGAACACGCCAGCAACGTTCTCGCCATGATTGATCACGCGGTTGAGGTACTTGACGCTTCCCTCGCGCAGTCGCGCCCTCGCTACTTCGCCTTCATAGGCTCGAGCGGCCTCGAGGTTGGTGCCCTGGCCGACTTGCTCGCGCACTCCTACGACATCAACTTGGCCGTCGACGCGCGCGCCGCCACGCAATTGGAGTTCCAGGCGGTGCACTGGTTGGCCCAGTTCCTCGAGTACCCCGCTCACACGGGGGCCTTCACGAGTGGCGGCACGATCAGCAACATCACCGCGCTGGCGTCGGCGCGCGAGGCCGCTCTGCCCGGTGCGCGTCATCGCGGGCTCGCCGACGTGCGCCCGACGCTCTACTGCTCCAGTGAGGCGCACTACTCCATTACGCGCGCCGCCGAGGTGCTCGGCATCGGAGCGGACAACGTCCGGGCGATTGAGATTGATGGCGACCGGCGCATGCGACCCGACCGGTTGCGTGAGCGTCTCGTCGCCGACGTTGCCCTGGGCCACACGCCCGTGGCGATCGTCGCCACCGCAGGCACGACTCTCACGGGAGCGGTTGATCCGATCGACGAGCTCGCTGAAATCGCGAAGGAATTTGGCGTCTGGCTCCACGTCGATGGTGCGTACGGCCTGCCCGCGGCCGCGGTAGGCGAGACGCGCGACCTCTTTCGTGGTCTCGCGCGCGCGGACTCGATCACGGTGGACTGTCACAAGTGGATGTTCGTGCCCAAGGCGTGCAGTGCGGTGCTCGTGCGAGACGGGGCCACGCTGACGCGAGCCTTCGCCCACGACGAGGCGTACATGCCCCACGAGGGTGAGCAGTTCAACGCCGTGGACATCACCCTCGAGTACTCGCGGCCCTTTCGGGCGTTGAAGCTCTGGCTGGCCTTCGCCACGCACGGAGCGTCCGCGCTGCGCGACGGCGTGGCGCGCAATTGCGAGCAGGCGCGACTCCTCTATCACCTCGCGGGTGAACACGAGTCGCTCGAGACACTCGCGAGTCAGCCACAACTCTCGATTGTGCCACTGCGAGTGTCGGCGAGTGGATGTGCGGATCCCGATCGCCATAACGAGGCGCTCTGCGCGGCGATGCAGGCCGACGGACGCGTCTACGTCTCGCCGGCGACCATCGATGGACGCACCTGGCTACGTCCGTGCTTCACGAACTTTCGCACCCGTGACGATGACGTGCGCGTTCTCGTCGAGGTCGTGATGGAGTTGGGCTCGCGCTGTTCGACCCTGCACGACTGAGGACTTCGAACTGGACGACAGTCCCGGCTGGTTCGCGCCACATCGGAGAGGGGCTTTGGGCCCTGGGTACTCGGTGTGCGGGCACGGTACTGTCCAGACATGATCGTCTGCGTGCCCGTTACGAGCGAGGGACTCGTCGATCCCCGTTGGGGCCGCGCCGACGTCATTGCGTTGGCCGACGTCCACGACGGCACGATCGGAAGCTGGCAGGAGATCGAGGTGTCCTGGAGCACGCTGCACGACGAGGGAACCTCCGCCCAGCACCACGCGCGCGTCGCACGGTTTCTGCGTCAGAACAACGTCGGCGCGGTGGTCGCTCACCACGTGGGCGACGGCATGATTCGCATGCTGGGCGTCATGAAATTGCAGCTCTTCCTTAACGCGTCGGGCGCTGCGCGCGACGCGGTGCTAACGGCGCTCGACGAGAAGTAGCTCTCGATTCTGCTCGAAGAACGAGGAGATGCGTCCACGAGGGTTCAAGGTCGGTAGCGAGGCGTCGACGTCGACGTCACAGCGGCTCCATGTGGCCACCGGAGTTGAGCACTTGGAGCCTGGCTGATTCACCGCGCACCTATCGAGTCGCGAGACGTAGTCGTGGGCGGAAGTCTCAACGTTCGGGACCTTTCACGGTGCTCGTCGAAGACCGCGAGAACCGAGCGGTGCTCGAACTCCCTGAGTTTGCTGTTTCGTAAGCGCCACGAGTGCCCCGTCACGGGGGCCGCCTCGGGGGTGCAACCTTCGCGTCACTGGTCGTCGGGCCCGGGCGCAGTACGGCCACCACCTTGAGCCCTATCTCATCGACGAATCCCAGTACCACATCGACTAACGCGCGAGACGCGCCACATCTGCGAGTGAGTAATAGGCGAGGCGAGTAGTACTGTCTCCGCGTCGGATCTGAACCAGGCCGAGAGGAACGATAGGCGACTCGAGATAGGGTCTCGTGACGAGTAGCAACCCCGGAGGCGCCTTCGAGGCGCCGCTGAACGTTCTACGACTTGGGCCGGCTCAGTGACTCCCCCGAACGCTTGAACAAGCGAAAGGAGATGACAGCCTGGACAATACCGGCGATAAGCGTCAGGTAAATTCCGATGCGCGGGCCGTAGCTGTACGCCTCACCGGAGACGCCGCCTCCGCCGCTGGGCAGGGCCAGCCAGCGAATCACGACGAGGAAGGCGCCGAAACCCGAGAGTCCGAGAACGATGACGCCGGGTCCCATGTTCGTCTTGGGCATCGAGCTGCCCGAGCGAAGCATGACGAGGTACAGTCCCGCTGCGACGATGAGCAGAGCCCCGATCCAGCCGTAGCCCGAGCCAAAGCCGCTCACGGACGAACTGAAGCCCAGTATCGACGCGCCGTACCACGGCAAGAACATCGATATCAGGGCCACGACACTCGTCACGGCCACCACCCGGTCCAGCTGGTCCAACTTCTTCCAGTCGATTCTCACGATTTCCCCCTTGTCGCACCGAGTCGACTGCGCGGGTGGGCCGAGTGCTCGCCTCGGCGCTCGCGATCAATCGCGCGGCAATGACCTGAGACTAACTCAGGATTCGGCGGTAACGGGTGATCGTCAGTCCGCCCCGATCAGGAGAGATCAACCGAAGACAGCGTTGCGCGCGCGACGCTCGCGTCGCCCGACACGTCGAGTTCCCCGAGGGGCACTCGACCGTTGAGAAGGAGAACCAGCTGGGAGGCCGTGGCCGAGACGCTCACCGTGGGCTCACCGCCGAGACGCCACGTGCGCCCCAGGTCACTCGCTTCCAGGGCGACGCCCGCGCCCGGCGGAACGGTTATCTCCGAGCGATGCACGTGGAGGAATTCGGGCACGCCATCCTCGGCCGCCGCGTCGGTGAGGGTGGTGGCCACGCCCAGCGCGTTCGCCGCGTCCCACGCGTGCACCGCCGCCTCTTGGACCTGGTGACGAGCGACGGCTCCCGCGGTCGCGGGCTCGCCCCACCACGTCCAGCACGGCGACGACTCACCCATCTCGTCTAACGCGCCGAGGAGTTCGGACGTCGCGCGGCGACACCACTCGGCGAACTCTCTCACGTTGCTCGCCACCTCCTCGTCTACGGTCGCGCGGGGGCCCAGGACGTGGCGCTCGCGCACGTTCAGGGCCCAGAACTGCTGGACGGTGCCCAGGTGCCACGCGAGATCTTGCAGCGACCACCCCGGGCACGAGGGCACCGGACGCGCGCGTGAGTCCTCACTCAGAAGTCGCGCGACGGATTCGCTGGCCTCGGCGATGACCTGACGCGTCCAGGATGTGTCCATCGCGTCATGGTAGTGACGCGGCGCGGGGGGTCGCCGTCTCAATAGAGTCTTTTGGGTGAGACGACACGCCACCTTCGAAAATCCCTACCGACTCGCCACGACAGTGGTCCCCGAGGCCTACCGACTTCGCATCGAACCAGACCTGGCCGCGGGCACCTTCGCCGGGACGGTCGAGATCGACCTCCACGTGTTCGAAGCCGTCGAGTCGATCAGCCTCAACGCGCTCGAACTCGACGTCGACGCGGCGACCCTTCGACGCGCCGACCTCGAGCTGGCGTCAGCGACACCCCGGGCCAACGACGAACTCGAGACCGTGACCTTCGACTTCGCCGAGGTCATCGCGAGCGGACCGGCCACGCTCGTCGTGGGATTTCGCGGTGTTCTCAATGATCAGTTGCACGGCTTCTACCGCTCGACCTACGAGGACGCCGACGGGGCCACCCACGTGATCGCGACGACACAGTTCGAGGCCAGCGACGCCCGTCGCGCCTTCCCGTGCTGGGACGACCCGGCGTTCAAGGCGACCTTCGAAGTCACCCTCGTAATTGACGAATCACTCGGCGCGTTCTCCAACAGCGCCGAGGCGTCCTCGGCGAGTCTGGGCGACGCACGACGAGAGGTCCGCTTCGCGCCGACGATGGTGATGTCGACGTACCTGGTGGCCTTCGTGGTCGGTCCCTTCGAGGCGTCCCCGGTGACGATGGCCTCGGGCGTGCCCGTGCGAGTAGTGCACCCGCGCGGCAAGGGCCACCTCACCCAGCTGGCCCTCGACGTCGCGGTGCACGCCCTCGAGTTCTACACCGACTACTTCGATCGGCCCTACCCCGGTGACAAGATCGACCTCGTCGCGATCCCCGACTTCGCCGCGGGGGCGATGGAGAACCTGGGGTGCGTCACCTTTCGCGAGGAGTACCTGCTCATCGACCCGGCGGCTGCCTCCCAGCGCGAGCGCGAGATCGTGGCGCTGGTGATCAACCACGAGTTGGCGCACATGTGGTTCGGCGATCTCGTGACGATGGAGTGGTGGGAGGGCATTTGGCTCAACGAAGCCTTCGCCACGTTCATGGAGTCGATCTGCACCGATCACTACCGACCGGAGTGGAAGAAGTGGGTGAGCTTCGCGGTCTCTCGCGACCGGGCCTTCGCGGTTGACTCCCAACACTCGACGCGCCCGATTGAGTACCGCGTCGTGTCACCCAATGAGTGTCGAGGCATGTTCGACGTGTTGACCTACGAGAAGGGCTGTTCGGTACTGCGCATGCTCGAGCAGTACCTCGGCGAAGACGTCTTTCGTGAGGGCGTGCGCCTCTACTTGAACCGTCACGCGTACGACAACGCGGTGACGTCTGACCTGTGGTCGGCCCTCGAGGCCGCGTCGGGTCAGCCGGTGGGTTCGATCATGGATACGTGGATTCTCCAGGGCGGCTTCCCGCTGGTGGGCTACGACGGCGCGACGCTCACCCAGACGCCGTTCTACTTCACGCCCGCTGACGGCGAGTCGAACATCGGCGCGTCGTGGAAGGTGCCGGTACTCACACGCTCCCTCGACGAGACGGAGACTCGGGCCGTGCTGGTGGAGGGGGCGAGTGCACCTGCGCCCTCGCACGGTGTCACCGTCGTCAACGCCGGTGGTTCGGGCTTCTATCGAACCGCCTACACCTCGGACCAGCTCGCGAGCATCGCGGCGCGCCTCGGTGAGCTCGACGAGGCCGAGCGAGCGGTCTTGCTGTCGGACACGTGGGCCTCGATCATGCTCGGGCGCGGGACCTTCGGCGACATCCTCACCCTCGCGCGGGGTCTCGTCCACCTGGACGAACCAACCCCGTGGGGCTTCG
Organism: Actinomycetes bacterium; assembly: GCA_021779735.1. Lineage (GTDB taxonomy): Bacteria > Actinomycetota > Acidimicrobiia > Acidimicrobiales > RAAP-2 > RAAP-2. Next base: position 1,457 of record JAJYAC010000026.1, on the reverse strand, counting down.
TGGCGCGCGCGCTCGGCCTCGCCGACCGCATCGCGGACGACGAGACACGCGAGCTGCTCGCCCGCGTCGCCGAGGAGCTCTTCTCGCCCGTCTACGTGCGACTGGGCTGGGACCCGGTGGCCGGCGAGACGTCCCAGGCCGGTGAGCTTCGCGCGCTGGCCCTGCGCCTGCTCGGCACCCTCGGGCGTGACGAGTCCATCGCCGAGGAGGCCGCGACGCGCTTTGACGCGGGCGAACTCTCGGGTGACCTCGCGGACGCGATCGTCGCGATCACCATGCACCAGAATCGACCGGGTGACGCCGCCGTGTGCGCGCAGCGCCGCCGGGCGGCCGCGACTCCTCAAGAGGAGCAGCGGTACCTCTTCGCCCCGGTGTCCTCGCGTGACGTCACCGTCGTGCTCGAGACCTTCGAAGGTGCCTTCACCGACGTGCGCACTCAAGACGCCCCGTACCTCATTCGCGGGCTGCTCACCAATCTGGTCGCCGGGCGCGAGGTCTGGGCGCGTCTCACCCCGCGCTGGGACGAGGCGATCGCCAAGTTCCCCGAGACCTCTCACGCGGGCATGGCCGCGGGGGTGGAGTCCTTCGTCGATGATCCGACGTTCGCGCGCGAAGTTCGCGACTTCCTCGAGGGCCACCCAGTTCCCACGGGCGCTCGTCAGATCTCCCAGTCCCTTGATCTTATGGACGTGAACGTGGCGTGGGCCCAGCGCACTCGAGCCTCGCTCGCGAGCACCTTAGGAGAGTTTCTCGCGTCGTGAGCGAGCAGATTCTGGCTCGTCCCGCGGTGTCGCGCGTGCGCGCGGCACTGCACGCCGCGGGTATCGACGGCGAGATTCGGGTGCTCGCGGACAGCACCCGCACGGCGCTCGAGGCGGCGTCGGCCCTGGACGTAGAAGTAGCTCAGATCGCGTCGTCGCTGGTCTTTCGTCGCCCCGACGGCGAGCCCGTGCTCGTGATCACGAGCGGGGCTCATCGAGTGGACGCCGCACGCGTAGCCGCGGCGCTGGGACTCGCACGTCTCGAGCGCGTCGACGCCGCCTACGTGAAGAGCGTGTCGGGCTTCTCCATCGGCGGGGTGAGTCCGCTGGGCTGGGAGGGCGAGCACGCGCACCTCACGGTCGTCATCGACGAGGACTTGGCCCCCTACGACGTCATCTGGGCCGCGGCGGGACACCCGCACGCCGTGTTCGCCTGCACGTTCGCGCAACTGCGGAGGCGTGTGGGGCGCGCACGTTGAACGTGGCCGAGACCGCTACGTGACCTACGCTCACAGCGTGGCACCTTCACACTGGGCGGCCTGGCACGAGCCTTACGACGTTCCCGGTTCCTACCTGTCACGGCGTCTCGCCGAGGTGCAGCGCCAGATAACCCGCGTGCTCGACACGTGCGCGCCCGGGCCCATACCGGTGCTCTCCATTTGCGCGGGCCAAGGCCGCGACATCATCGGCGCCCTC
>JAJYAC010000025.1 GCA_021779735.1 Actinomycetes bacterium | reverse complement strand
GGACCCTTCTGAGCGTCTGCTTCGGCCACGGCGACGGCGAGCAACTCGTCGAGGTCCGCGCGGATGATGCGCCCGCCCGGTCCGCTGCCGCGCACGTGGCGAAGGTCGAGGCCGTGCTCGCGCGCGAGGCGGCGCACGAGGGGTGACGCGATGCGACGCTCGGCCTCTTCGGTGGTCTCGACCGGCGCGAGGCTCGTCGCGCGAGACTCGGCGACGAGGGGCACTTCCGTGACGCCGACGTCCGCGGGCGCTGCTTCGGGTGATACCGCCGCAGTCGCGCCGTCGCCCACGGCGCTCGCCGTCGCCCGGCCGTTGTCAAGACGGGCAATCGGCGCACCGATGACGGCGACCTCACCCTCGGGTACGAGGATCTCGGCGAGCGTGCCCGCCTCGTAGGCCTCGTAGTCCATCGTCGCCTTGTCGGTTTCGATCTCGACGAGGACGTCGCCGACGGCGACGGGGTCGCCGGGCTGCTTGTGCCAGCGGGCGATCGTGCCCTCTTCCATCGTGTCTGACAGGCGAGGCATCGTGATGTCAATCATGGGGGCCCGCCTTCGTTCTGCGGTGACCTATGGCCTCGAGGGTCTGGTAGATCGCCTGGATGACGTCGTTCTCTGAGGGCAGCGCGGCGCTCTCGAGGCTCTTGGAGTACGGCATCGGCACTTCGGCCATCGCCACGCGCCGCACCGGCGCATCCAGGTAGTCAAAGGCGCCGTCGGAGATCGACGCGGCGACCTCCGCCCCAATGCCGTAGGTCAGCCAGTCGTCCTCGACGATGACGGCGGCGTGGGTCTTCTTTACCGACTCGACGACTGTCTCGCGGTCGAGCGGGCGCAGGCTGCGTAGGTCGATCACCTCGATGTCGAGGCCGTCACTGTCGGCCAGCTGGTCGGCGACCTTCTTGGCCACGTGGGCCATGCGCGAGTAGCCGATGAGACTGAGGTGGTGGCCCTCGCGCGTCACGGCCGCCTTGCCAATGACGGCCGGCGTGTCGTGGTTGGGCACCTCACCCTTCGTGTTGTAGAGCGCCAGATTCTCGAGGAACAGCACCGGGTCGTCGTCGCGAATGGACGCGATGAGAAGTGCCTTGGCGTCGGCCGGCGTGCTGGGGGCGACGACCTTGAGGCCGGGCACGAACGCGTAGTAGAGCTCGATGTTCTGAGAGTGCGTGGCGCCCAACTGCTGGCCGCCACCACCAGGGGTGCGAATCACCATCGGCACCTTGGCCTGGCCACCGAACATGCCGTAGATCTTGGCGGCGTGATTGACGATCTGGTCGAGCGCCAGCAGCGAGAAGTTGATCGTCATGATTTCCACGACCGGGCGAAGTCCGAGCATCGCCGCGCCAATGGCGGCGCCGGTGAAGCCCTCTTCGGCAATGGGCGTGTCGCGCACTCGCTTCTCGCCAAATTCCGCGAGCAGCCCGGCGGTGATCTTGTAGGAGCCTTCGAAGACGCCGATTTCTTCGCCCATCAAGAGGACGTTTTCGTCACGCAGCATCTCTGAACGCAGCGCGTCGTGCAGCGCCTGTCGATACGACATCAGGGTCATCGTTCCGCTCCCGTGGCGAAGAGGGGTTGACCGGGCAGACGACGTGAGTCGTTGGGCACCGGTGTGGCGTACGTGTAGTCAAAGAGCGTATCGACGTCGGGAAAGGCGCTCGCCTCGGCGAAGGCGCTGATCTCTTCAATATTGGCCATGATCTCCTGGTCGAGGATCGCGAGAGTCACGTCGTCAGAGACGCCCTCGGCGACGAGTCGGGCCGCGAGGGCGTGCACGGGGTCGTGGTCTTTCAAACTCGCGACCTCTTCGGCCGTGCGGTACTTCGCGGGGTCCACGACGCTGTGGCCTCGCAGGCGCTCTGAGACGACCTCGAGCAGGTAGGGCCGTCCGGCCCGCGCGACCTCGATCGCGTGGGCGGCGGCCTCGGCCACCGCCAGGGGGTCAAGGCCGTCGACGCGGGCCGACTCGATGCGATAGGCGGCACCGCGCTTGTAGAGCTCGGGTTCGGCCGACGACTTCTCGACGGTGGTGCCCATGCCGAGGCGGTTGTTGACAATGACGTACACGATGGGCAGGTTCCACAGTCCGGCGATGTTGAGTGACTCGTGGAAGGCGCCGATGTTGGTCGTGCCGTCGCCCATCGTGCACATCACGACGTCGCCGCCGCCGCGGTAGTCAATGGCGAGTGCCGCGCCGGTCGCCAGTGGCACCTGGCCGCCGACGATCCCGTAGCCACCCAAGAGGCGGTGGGTGAGGTCGAACATGTGCATCGAGCCGCCCCAGCCCTTGGAGACGCCGTCGACTCGCCCGTAGAGCTCGGCCATGATCCGTCGCGGATCGATGCCGCGCGCGATCGCGTAGCCGTGCTCGCGGTAGTTCGTAAAGAGGTAGTCCGTGGGCCGTAGCGCGGAGATGAGTCCGACGACGGAGGCCTCCTCGCCGAGGTTGAGGTGGCAGTAGCCGCCGATGAGGGCCTGGGTGTATCCGCGAGCGGCCCGCTCCTCAAATCGTCGGATGAAGAGCATCTCGCGGTAGAAATCGAGCAGTCTTTCAGCCCGTTTCGCGGCGTCGGCCTTGGCCGCGGCGGTGGTGCGAGTGGGGCTCTTCCGGGTGTTCCGCTTCACATCGGACATCAGGAGTTCCCTTTCCGTGACCGGCGTTGGTCCAGTGGTGCCCGCGCCAGAATGTGTCGCGAGTAAGACGCCAGTCTATTTCACGCGCCGACCTCGAGTTACGACGGGACGTTCGTGGCGACGCGTCGAGGTCCGCCATCCACCTCGTCGTAAGAATCCTCGACGAGCCGACATGGCCAGAGTATGGGTAAAGCACTGAAGACCATACGAGCTTCGCGCGCGAGAGTTTCTCAGTGTGTTCTGCTCGCGGCGCTCGTTTCGTCGGTACTGAGCGCGGGGGCGCAGGCGGGAGCGCTCTCTCGCGGGCCGACGAACGCCCAACGTCGTGCTCGCGCCGAGAGCCGTGTGCACCAGCTCTTCTCGTCTGCGAGGTTGCCGGTCGGATCGCGTCGCCTCACCCGCTGGCCCCCCGCTGACGGGCGCGCACTGTTGGCAACAGGGGGCGTGTCGGCCGATCCCGACCAGTTTCACCAGGCACGTTTTTACATCGCGCCCCACGGAGTGGCCGCCCTGGCCTGGGTGGAGGGGCTCTCTCTGCGTGGTGGGCGACGGACCAGCTACGGGACCGGAGGCGGGCCCGGACAGCCCACCACCCACTTCGTCGGTTTCACGTTCGCGTCGTCGGGCGTTCTCGCCGACGCGCAGCTCGTGTACTCGATGGAGGTCACTGCGTCGGGCGATCTCGGGTTGCGCATTGACGCGACGGTGCTCTGGACGCCGCAGAAGCCGCGATCGGCCTACGTTCAAGCGGGTGCGTCACGCATCGACGTAGTGGTTAATCGCGGCTACAACGTGAGTTCGCATCGGGTCAGCACTACCCACGTCTCAAACGCTTCGCTCATCAGAGTGATCACGGCGCACGTGAACGCGCTCGACGTGGCGACGCCCGGGGTGCGCTCTTGCCCGTTCGACGCCGGGGCGACCATGACGCTCTCGTTCTTCTACGCGGGCCACGCACGGCCCCTCGCCGTCGTGGTTGTTGATCCCGGCGGTTGTGGTGTCGTGTCGATCACCCAGTCTCGGGCGGCGGATAGCTCGAGCGGCGTGGCCCACGACGCCGGGGGCACGGCCCTCGCGGCCTTCGTCGCACGTGCGCTGTCCATCGTCAATTGGAACGGCCTGGGTTCGCCGGTCTCGGGGTGAGGAGACCCGTGGCCGCTTCTTGGTGATCCGCTGACGATCGTGGCGCGAGCGCGCCGGCGCCGAGTCTGATCGCTTATCGTGAGGCGAACGGAGGGCGCCGGTTCGTGCCGGGGCTGAGGGCGGGGGGACGCGGTGCTCGACTTTGCTTCGATGTGGGAGGAGGTTGTCGACGTCGTCGGCGACGCCGACGCCATTCGCCAGGGTGACCGGCGCGTGACGTACCGAGAGTTCGACGACGCGGCGGCGCGCTTTGCCAGTGCCCTCGACGCGGCGGGCGTCGACGAGGGCGCCAAGGTCGCCCTCTACCTGTACAACTGCCCGGAGTACCTCGTCGCCCAGTTCGGCGCCTTCAAGCACCGCTGCGTACCCGTCAACGTCAACTTCCGCTACCTCGACGATGAGCTCGTGTACCTCGTGGAGAACGCGGACGCCGAAGCACTCGTCTTTCACTCGTCACTCTCCGCGTGCGTGGCGCGTATGCGCGAGAGACTCGTGGGAGTGCGCCTCTTCGTCGAAGTCGACGACGGCGGCGAGCACCTCGCGGACGTGGTGACGATGGCTGACCTGCTCGCCGCGAACACGCCGCAAGCGCGCAAGGACCGCTCACCCGCGGATCTCTACATGCTCTACACCGGTGGCACCACCGGCATGCCCAAGGGTGTCATGTTCCCCCAGGGCGAGTTCATTGAGCGTCTCATGATCTCGGGCGTCTCGCTCGGGCTCTTAGAGAGCGTGCCGACGGATCGGCCGGGTGTGCGCGCCGCGGTTGAAGCACTAGTTCCAGGAAGCGAGGTCTCGATCCCGTGCTGTCCTCTCATGCACGGCACGGGCATGTGGATTGGCGCGATGCCCGCCCTGATGGTGGGCGGCACGGTGGTGCTCTTGGAGTCGCGGACCTTCGATCCCGACGAGGTGTGGCGCCTGTGTGAAGAGCGTGGTGTCACGCGTATCGTCATCGTCGGCGACGCGTTCGCTCGGCCCCTCGTGCGCGCCCTCGAGACTCGCGAGCGCGACGGTCGAGCAGTCGACACGTCCCGTGTGCGTCACGTCATCTCCTCGGGCGCGATCTGGAGCGCGGAGATGAAGGACGCGCTGCGCTCGCGCATGAACGCCACGCTCGTGGACTCGCTGGGTTCAACCGAGGGTCTGGGCTTTGGCGCGAGTGGGGCGACCCATGAGGTTGGTGCTCCCACCGCGCACTTCGCACTGGCACCGAGCGCGAAGGTCGTCGGCGAGGACGGCGCTGAAGTAGCGCCCGGATCGGGGCGTTCTGGAATGCTCGCCAGTCGCACCGCGGCGTTCGGGTACTACAAGGATCCCGACAAGAGCGCTCGCACGTTCATTCAAATCGACGGGCAGGGCTACGTCCTCACGGGTGACTGGGCGAGCGTGGAGTCCGACGGCACGGTGACTCTCTTGGGCCGTGGGTCGATGAGCATTAATACCGGCGGTGAAAAGGTGTTCGCCGAAGAAGTGGAAGAAGCGATCAAACGTCACCCTCTCGTGGACGACTGCCTCGTCGTGGGTGTGGCGGACGAGAAGTTTGGTCAGCGCGTAGTCGCCGTGGTGGGCTCGAGTTCGCCAACTCTCAGCGAAGACGAGATTTGCTCATTCCTACGGGACTCGCTCGCGCACTTCAAGGTCCCGCGCGCCGTGGTGATTCGCGAGCACGTCCAACGCGCACCCAACGGCAAGGCCGACTACAAGTGGGCCCTCGCGACCGCGCGCGCCGCGTCGTCTTAGTTCCGCGTCACCAGCCCGTCGGCGAGCACCCGTACTGATCGGGGATGTAGCCGTGGGTGACACGCATGCCCACGAGGATCTGCTCATCGCGACTGGCGAGTCCGGCGAGGCGCGCGAAGCGCGTTCCCCCAAAGTGCGACCACGTCGCGTTCAAGAAGCCGATGCCCGAGTAGCGAGGTCCCGTCATGGACCAGTTGCCGGCCACTTCACACACGGCGACGCGCTGCCACTTGGTCCGCAGCTGGTCGAGGGTGAGACCCCGGCTCTGGGCCGCGTTGACGAGGACGTGCAGCGTGGGAGACATGGTCATCTCGCGCCCGCGTGGCGCGCCGGCTGGTACGTGCAGCACCGATGGCGCGCCGGTGACCGGTGGTGACGTCACGTGCGAGGTGACGGCGTTGAGTGGGGCTATCAGCAAAGCGAACAGAATTCGTCGCATGGTGCTCTCCTTGTTGGCGCCGACGCACGAGTGGGCCAGCCCTTGGGGCGCGGCCGTTCGCAGCGAGGCCTGGAGGGAGTTGAGGTGCCCGCCCAGGTGGCGCACGGTTGATCACGTGATCCACACGGTTGTGGCGTGATAACGAGGCAGGTATTCCTGCAGAATCGAGTCTAGGCGACAGTCGCCAATTCGCCGATGTCACAACAAGAGATTTATACCGCTAATAACCCAGTGACCAGGCATTATCAAATCACGAGATTATCACTATCTTCCTAATTTCTTATGCATCTACCCTGTTTTCAATGCCCCCCGGGGGTGTCGTAATCTCGGGTACGAGTGAAGGTGAATGCCCCCGTGTCGACGGGTCGGACCTCCCGAGACGCCCTCTCGCGCCCTGCGGGCAGCGCTAGTGGGCGAGTGGGGTCAGACTCGGACTGAGGAGGTGGTCATGACCTTTGTCAACCGTCGCGACGCCGGTGAGCGCTTGGGGGCCGCCCTGGTCGGCCGCCACCGCGACCACGTCATCGTGCTGGGACTACCTCGAGGTGGCGTTCCCGTTGCCGATCGAGTAGCCGCATCTCTCGAGGCTCCCCTCGACGTGCTGGTAGTGCGCAAGCTCGGTGTCCCCGCGCAGCCCGAGCTCGCAATGGGGGCGATTGGAGAGGGGGGCGTGCGCGTCGCCAACGATGAGGTGGTGAAGCTCGCGGGAGTCAGTGACGATGACGTGGCCCGCGTCGAAGCCAGAGAGCGCGTCGAACTCGACCGGCGGGCGCGAACGTTTCGTGCGGGCCGGGCTCCTCTCGACCTGGTCGGCGCGACGGTCATCATCGTTGACGACGGCATCGCCACGGGATCCACCGCGCGCGCCGCGTGTCGCGTCGCGCGTGCGCGCGGCGCTCGTCGGGTCGTTCTCGCGGTGCCCGTGGCCCCCGAGGGCTGGCAGGTGGCGATGGGGGGTGACGCCGACGAGTACGTCGCCCTGGAGACCCCACGGTCGTTCTACGCGGTGGGTCAGGCGTACGACGACTTTCGCCAGACCTCTGACGATGAGGTCGTGGAGGTTCTACGTGGCGCTCACGAACGTCTGCGCGGTGTGACGCCACGAGCGCGCGGAGCACTCGACGACGAGGTCGACATCGTGCTGGGCGACGTGCACCTCGGTGGACACCTCACACTGGCGACGAACGCGTCTGGCGTGGTGATCTTTGCCCACGGTAGCGGCAGCAGCCGACACAGCCCTCGAAACCGCTACGTGGCCTCAGTCCTAAACGACGCCGGTCTCGGCACGTTGCTCTTTGACCTGCTCACTCTCGACGAGGAGAGCGATCGCGCCAACGTCTTTGACATCGATCTACTCGCGAGGCGCCTCGTCGACGTCACGTCGTGGCTACGTCATCAACCCGAGCTCGGACGGCTTCGCGTCGGCTACTTCGGCGCGAGTACGGGAGCCGCGGCCGCCCTTCGGGCGGCGGCGGCGCTGGGCCGCGACGTGTCAGCCGTCGTCTCGCGCGGTGGTCGCGCGGACCTCGCCGCGCCCCGACTTGGCGACGTCCTCGCCCCGACGCTGCTCATCGTGGGTGGTGACGACGAGCAGGTGCTCGCCCTCAACCGCGACGCGCAACGTCAGATGAGCGCCGAGACCGATCTCGTCGTGATCCCCGGGGCGACGCACCTGTTCGAAGAGCCGGGAACGTTACAGGCCGCCGCCGAGGCCGCGCGCGACTGGTTCTCTCGCTACCTCGTCGAGAGCTCTCCTGCGCCATGAGGTTCGCGACGCTCGTCCAAACGACGCCTTCGGCGAGTTCGCCCTTTGCCGCGAGCGCGAGCGCCGGTCGTTTCTCATCCCCGGCGTGGCGCGCCAAGAGGGCGAACACGAGGTAGATGAGCGGCGCAATCTCCGTCAGGTGACAGGACGAATGGCAATCCAGATGCGGCAGCGAATAGCACCGATCATCTCGGTGCTTGAGCGTGTCAAGCCCGCCCGTAGACGTCGGGGTATAGGACTTCCATGAAGCGCCACGAGTTGCCAATCTCGGTGAATCCAAATTGGGCATAGAGAGAGTGAGCGTCGGAGGTAAGCAGTAGTAGGCGGCGGAGTCCTTGAAGGTCGGGGTGCTCCATTACCTCGTGCATGAGCCACTTCGAGAGCCCCCTGCCTCGATGCGGCTCCAAGATGAATACGTCGGCCACGAGAGCGAACGTCGCCTTGTCAGTGACGATACGTGCGAAGCCGACCTGAGCCTCGCCGTGGTAGACGCCGAAGCAGATGGAGTTGTTGATCGAACGTTCAACGACGGCTCTAGGAATGCCAGGGGACCAGTACGACTCCTCCGAAAGAAAGCGAAAGACCACCTCAACGTCCAGTCGATCTTGATCGGTCGAGATCTCGTAATCAACGACGCTCATCGGTAATTCCATGGCGCTATTCTGACCCAACGAAGCCAACAACGACTTCGCCGAATCAGTGGGGCCAGAGATGGACATTCGTGTGGGAGCCGTCACGCTCGACTGCGAAGAGACGGGTCCGCTCGTGCGGTTCTGGGCCGATCTGCTCGGCGGCGAGGTCGCCTTCGAGTCTGACGCGTTCGGCGCAGTGAAGGTGGGTCACCTGTGGATCACCGCCCAGCGCGTGGACGATTTTCGTGCAGCGACGTGGCCCAGCGGTGACGTCGCCAAGCAGATGCACCTCGACTTGGCGGTGAGCGACCTGGCGGCGACGTCGGCGCGCGCCCTCGAGCTCGGCGCTCGCCTGGCCGACGTGCAACCCGCCGCGGATCGCTACCTCGTACTCCTCGATCCCGCGGGACACCCGTTCTGTCTGACGACGCAGATTCCCGAGTAAGTAGCCTGCGCCATCACGGGCCGCTGGCGGCGAGGCGAACATCAGCCCGGCGCCGTCGCGGGGAGGCGAACCTTTAGGGAAACACCGCCCACGAGGTCAGTGTCTCGACAGTCATCAGCGCCAGGGCCACGCTTGAGAGGGCGAGAATCGCTCGAAAGCGCCGTCCCTCGAAGTGGGTCGCCGCGGCGATCGTGAGCGGGAACGCGAGCATGAGAAAGCGCGGGCGAAGTCCCACCGGCGACGAGACGGCAAAGAGGATGACGGCGCTGACGCCGTAGGCCAGCACGGGCAGCGGTTGGTGCTCGCGAAAGGCGAGGACCGTGAGGGCAATGGCCACCACCGTTCCCCAGAACAGCATCTGGCCGGTCATCGTGGGCGAGAGAGGATTGAAGAGGAACTTGGTGAGGATGCGCACTGGATACACCAAGGACGGGTAGCTGTTCCAACCGTCGCGCTCGGTGAGGCGCCACGCCATGATCGAACCCGTGTGTCGCCAGAGGTAGAGCATCCACGCGAGGAAGCCCAGCGGCGCGAGGAGGGGCGCCGCGAGCGAGCGCCACTCACGCTCGCGTGCAAGCGCGACGAGGGAGGTCACCGCGCAGGTCGCGGCGAAGGCGAGGCCCACCGGTGACGTGATGGAGGCGAGCGCACCGAGCACGCCGGCTCGCACCCAGCGGCGCTGGAGCAACGCGAGCAGGCCCAGAATCATGAAGATCAGGACCGTTCCCTCGGCGTAGATGAGATTGAACACGAACCCGCCCGGACTCAGCGCGAAGAGCAGCGCCGCGCGCTCGGCCCGGTCGTGGTCGGCGAAGTGGCTCGTGAGCACGCCGATCGCGTACACGACGCCGAGGCCGGTGACGCCGCTCAGAAGCACCCCCACCGTCGCCGCACCGAGACCGCTGACGTGAGCGAGGGTGCGAATGGCGAGAGGAAAGAGGGGAAAGAACGCGATGGGACTGCCCGCTACACGACCGTTCACGTACGTCAGGTGCGAGGGCCATCCGTGGTACACCGCGCGCAGGTACCACGCCCCGTCCCACGTCGAGAGGTCGCTTACCCAGCTGTGGTGAGTGGAGAGGTTGGCGAGCGCCACGACGAGCACCGTGAGCAGGCGGACCGCGACGTAGGCACCCATGGCGCGCGCGTAGGGCACCTCGGCGAGGCGTTTCACCCGCGTCTCACCCGACACGATCAGCGCCCTCGAGAAGTCCCTCTCGGCGAACCTCGCGCACGAACCAGTAGGCGCCCAGCACGAGGGCCGGCGCGGTGATGAGGTAGGCGACGCCGCCCAACATGGGCGAGCCACCGGGGCCCACCACGAGGGTGGCTAGGAGGGCGGTCAGCGCCAGGGGGCGCCAACGTTGCGCGCTGGTGACAGCGAGCACGCTGATGCCCCACAGGAGGTACCAGGGCCACAAGGTCGGCCCACCCACGACCACCGCGAGCAAGATGAGTCCCAGGATGCGGTACGCGTTGTGCGCGTGCACGCGGCTCAGGGCGAAGACGACGCCGGCCGCGCTCGCCGCGTCGCAGAGATGCTGGACCACCGTGACGACGCCGTGGGTGGCCAACGTGTGTGCTCCCGCGACGCGCAGCGACGCGGCGATGAACGCCCCCAGGGACACGCTCGGGCTCGCGAGCGTGCGCAGCTCGCTGGGAATCGACAGCGCCTGGTACGACGCCCACCCCCAGCCAAAGCCGTTGACGAGGGTACAGGCGGCGAGCACGAGCGCCGTGATGGCGAGGGCCTCGCCGATGACGGCGAGGGCGCGGCGCCACGGCAGAGCGCGCGCGTCGCGCACGACGAGCACGACGACACCGGCGAGGGCGGGCAGCTTCACCGCCGCGGCGATGGCGATCACGGCGACGGCGCCTCGACGCGCACCGCGTTGGGCGAGAACGAGGCCCACCAGCAAGAGTCCGATCATGAGCGTGTCGTTGTGAGCGGAGGCGACGTCGGAGAGCAGAGCGAGGGGACTGAGGACGCCGAGCCACAGCGCGACCCCGCTGTGCGCGCCGAGGCGACGGGAGAGATCAGTGAGCGCCCACAGGGCGAGGGCGACACCGATCAGCTCTAGGGAGCGAAAGACGAGAACCTGGGCGATGAGGCTCGGTCCCGAGATGGCCGCGCTCGCGCGCGCCAGGATCACGAAGAGGGGCCCGTAGGGCGAGGGCGTGGCGGTCCATACGTGGGCCAGTGAGTAGAAGAGGGCGTTGTGAGCCAGCGCGTCGGGAGCGAACTTGTAGGGGTTCAGGCCCGCGCGCGCGAGTTTGCCCTGGGCGATGTAGCTGTAGATGTCGCGACTGAACAGCGGCGGCGCGACGAAGAGGGGGCTCGCCCACGCGACGAACGTGGCGAGGGCCCTCGTGACGCTGAGTTCGCCGCGTCGCGCCGAGACGCCCAGGGCGAGCCACGCGACGCCCAAGACGGCAAGACTGATGTAGAGCACGACGTGCGCGGCGCCGTAGCCCCCCAGGCTCACGTGGAACCACCACCGATAGCTCGCCGGTCTTGGCACAGCGCCCACGGCCGAGCCGGCAAGGCCCACGCCCACGCTCGCCAGCGCGCCGAGAGCGCTCCAGTACCACCACGCCGCGCCAGTGACTCGCGCGCGCAAGGTCATGGTTGGCACGCAGGCTCCTCGGTCGTGATCGGGTCGTCGACTCGTCGAAAACAAATTACTGGACGAGAACTTCACGGCGCCCGGGCCAAAGTCACGGCGGTAAGGTGAACCTCTGATCAACCTCGCGCCGCGGCGCGTGCGCAATGAGGAAGCCGATGCTCGCTGATCGAGGCCCAGTCACGTTGGAGACGGACGGCCGCCTGTCCCGTCGTGACGTCGTCGGTCGGGTGGGTATCGCCCTCGGCGTCTTCGCGATCTCGCGCGCGATCGTGTGGTCGCTCTTTGGGGCCCTGGGGGTGAGCGAACGCCAATCGGTGATGCACTTGCTCGCGGGCTGGGATTCGAAGTGGTACCTCCTTGTCGCCCAGAACGGCTACGCGGCGTCAATTCCGGCCGGCATTGGCAAGCACGCGCAGACCGACCTCGGGTTCTTTCCCCTCGTGCCATTGCTCATTCGCGCCGTGCACGTGGTGACGAGCCTGGGCTTTGGCGTCTCGGGCGTCGTCGTGTCCTCGGTCCTGGGTGCCGCGGGCGCGCTCGCGCTCTACTGGCTCCTCGCCGACACGTTCGACACGTCGGCGGCCGAGCTCGGCACGGCCCTGGTCTTCCTGTCGCCGGCTGCCTTCGTCCTCGTCATGTTCTACTCCGAGAGCGCGATCATTCTCCTCGTGTCACTGACGTTGCTCAGTTTGGGCCGACACCAGTGGTGGGCGGCGGGCGTGTTCGCCGCTCTGGCCACGAGTGCCGATCCGGTCGCGGTGGCTGTCATCGTTCCGTGCCTCGTGGCCTCCTACGACGCCATACGACGACGTGGTGAGTGGGCGTCACTCGTGGCACCGCTGCTGGCCCCCGTTGGCGTCGGCACGTTCTTCGTGTACTTATGGGTGCACACGGGATCGTTCTTCGAGTGGTTCCACGCCCAGCGCAGTGGCTGGCAGCAGGGTGCCTACGGCTCGGGACTGCCCCACGCGTTCGCGGACGCCTTCACGACGAGTTTTCAGAACCCCAACGACACGGTGCGCATCGTCAGCGCCCTCGTGAGCGTGGCGCTCGTGGTGGCCTTCGTGCGCGCCCGCCCACCCGCTCCCTGGACTGGCTACGTCATTGCCGTCCTAGTCATGGGGCTCGCCTCGCCCATCGTCGGCGTCACGCCGCGGCTTCTCCTGAGGGGCTTTCCACTCTTCGCTGTCCTCGGCGTCGGCCGTGGCGCGCGCGCGCGTCAGGTTCTCCTCGTTCTTTCTACGGGGGCGCTCGCCGTTCTCACGGTCCTCTCCGCGACGTGGCACTGGACGCCGTAGCTCACTGAGGCTGGTCTCAGGATCACCACGGGGCCGTGATTCGATACCTGACTATAACCATAATCTTTATGGAAATTATCAGGTAAGGAGTGAGCGTGACCCTGGTCGCCGAGGATGACGAGCGTCGTGTGGAGAGTGCCGTCGAGCAGATCAAGCGAGAGAGCGGGGGACTGCGCGGCGAGCTCGCCGCGGACCTGGATGATTCCGGGTCGGGCGTTAGCGCGACGTCCGAGCAACTTCTCAAGTTTCACGGGGTCTACGCCCAGGACGATCGCGACCAGCGCCGGGCCCTCGCCAGCGAGGGCCGCGACCTCGCCCACATCTTCATGGCGCGCGTGGCCATTCCCGGCGGCGTTCTGACGAGCGAGCAGTGGCTGACCCTCGACGACCTCGCCGTGAGCATGGCGGACGGATCGATTCGCCTGACGACCCGTCAAGCCGTCCAGTTCCACGGCGTCATGAAGTCTTCGCTGCGCGACCTGACCCGGGCGCTGCACGCGCGCACGATGACGACCTTCGGAGCCTGCGGCGACGTCGTGCGTAACACCGTGATGTGCCCGGATCTCGCTTGGGAGGCCGAAGGCGCCGGCGTTGAGCTGGCGCGCGACATCGCCTCGCGCTTTAAACCCCGTACGACCTCGCACCTGGAGATTTTCGTCGACGGCGAGCGGGCGGCGTCAGTCACCGACGAACACGACTTCTACGGCGACACGTACCTGCCGCGCAAGTTCAAGGTCGCCGTCGCCAGCCACCACGAGAACTGCGTCGACGTTCTCGCGCAAGATCTGGGTTTCGTGCCCGTGGTCCACCACGAGCACGGACCCGGCTACAGCGCGTTCGTCGGCGGCGGGCTGGGGCGCTCCTACGCCCAGAGCGACACCTTCGCGAGGTTGGCCGACCCCCTCGCCTTCGTGACCACTTCACAAGTGTCGGATCTCATCGCACTGGTCGTACGAACGTACCGCGATCGCGGCGACCGCACGAATCGCCGACGGGCTCGGCTCAAGTACGTCGTGGCCGACATGGGCATCGAGGCCTTTCGCCGTGAGATCGCCTCGTCGTGGCCGACGCCACTCGTGGCGGCGGTCCCGGTGACCTTCGGCCCAGCCGATGATCACCTGGGATGGCGTGAACGCGGCGAGCAGTTCGAACTCGGCGTGCGTGTGGGTGCGGGTCGCGTGCGCGACGACGGGCGTGGTCGGTTGCGCAGTGCCCTCGCCGCACTGGCGTCCTCTCTCGCGGTGGGCTTCGTCATCACGCCCCAGCAAGATCTCGTCATCACCCACATCGAGGAGTCACAGCGCGAAGACGTCGAGCGCATCCTCTCCGATCACGGGGTTCGCGCGGCCGGGGACCTCGCGCCCTTAGAGCGCCAGGCGCTCGCGTGTCCCGCGCTGCCCACGTGTGGCCAGGCCCTCGCCGAGTCCGAACGGGTCCTCGAACGCGTCGTGGCTGAACTTCAGGTCGTGGCCGAGAACGCGGGCGTCGGGCGCCGCCCGCTGCAGTTGCGCATGACGGGCTGTCCCAACGGGTGCGCCCGACCAGCCGTCGCCGAGATCGGCATCGTGGGGCGCACGAAGAGCACCTACGACGTCTACGTCGGCGGGGGTCCCCGCGGCGACCGGCTCGCGCGTCTCTACCGCGAGAAGGTGCGGCTCGACGAGGTGGACGTCGCCCTCGCGCCGCTGGTGGCGGCGTGGGGACGCGACGCGTTGGCGGGAGAGTCCTTTGGCGACTTCGTGACCCGTCGCGACCTCGCGTGAGCGTCTACCTCGTCGGCGCCGGGCCGGGCGCGCCGGATCTGGTGACGGTGCGCGCGCGCGAGGTTCTCGCCCGCGCCGACGTCGTCGTCCACGATCGGCTGGTCGATCCACGGGTCCTGGCCCTGGCGCCGTGGGCCTACTTCATTGACGTGGGCAAGTCGCCCGGGCGCGGGCCGTCCCAGGAGACGATCAACCAACTGCTGTGTGACCTCGCGCCCCGCCACACGTGCGTGGTGCGCCTCAAGGGGGGAGACCCCTTCGTCTTCGGACGAGGTGGCGAGGAGGTGCGCGCGTTGCGCGAGGCCGGCTACGACGTCACGGTCGTGGCGGGAATCTCCTCGGCGCTCGCCGCGCCCCTCGAAGCGGGCATCAGCATCACCGAGCGCACGCTCAGTCAGGCAGTGACGATCGTCACCGGTCGCTCGGCGCGTGAGGGAGTGGACTTTCGTCGTCTCGCACAGCCGGGCGTGACGCTCGTGATCCTCATGGGCGTGCAGCGTCGCGGCGAGATCGCGAGCGAGCTCATCGAGGGGGGACTCGCCGCGCACACCGCGGTCGCGGTCATTGAACGCGCGTCGCACGAAGATCAGAGGGTCCAACGCGTCACCCTGGCCTCTCTGGGAGCCGCCGCGGTGGAGTCGCCGGCGGTGATCGTGGTGGGCGAGGTGTGTGACGAGGCGGCCCTGGCTCGCGTGGCGCTGTCGGAGTGGTCGTGACCTACCCGGTCGCTCTCGTGGCTCGGGGGCGCGACGTCCTCGTCGTCGGTGCGGGTCGCGTGGGAGCGACTCGTGCGCGCCAGCTCGTCGAGGCCGGCGCACGGGTGACCGTCGTGGCGACCGAGGTCCTCGCGCCATTGCCCGAGGCGGTGACGCTGCGTCTTCGCCGTTACCGACGCCGCGACGCACGCCGGTCCTTCCTCGTCGTCGCGGCCACCGGCGACCGGCGGCTCAATGATCGGATGGTGCGCGACGTCGCTCGCCGCCAGGGGCTGATCAACGTCGTGGACGATCCACTGCGCTCGAGTGTCTACTTCATGGCCCAAGTTCAGCGTGGCGACGTACGCGTCGCGGTCACCACGGGGGGAACGTCACCCTGGCTCGCCGGCCACGTGCGAGACCTCGTCGCCTGCGCGCTGCCGGAGGATCTCGCCGAGGTCGCGCGCGCACTCGGTGACGAGCGTCGACGCCTGCACGCCGAGGGTCACTCGAGCGAGGGCGTGGACTGGGCGAGCGTGTTGGCGCGACGCCAGAACCGCTGAGACTAGGTCGCGACCTCGCGACCGTCTTCGGCGGCGTTGAGGTGTCGCCGTAGATTCAACAGCAACGCCGAACCCGCCAGGGAGAAGAGCCCGACGCTCGCGGGCCACCAGTTGCCCAGGTGCTGACCGAAGAGCAGAGCGGTGATGAGGGGTGACACCGTGCCCGCGAGACCCCAGGTCACTCCCGAGGCGGCGTTGTAACGCCCGCGTAGGTGCTCGGGTGCGATGTCGTTGACAATCGCCGGGGCGACGGGCTGGAGCATTGTCTCTCCGATGGCGAAGACGACCATGCCCACGCACAGCGAGGCGACGGCAATGAACTTCGGCAGGGCGAGCGCGAGGGCGGCGAGCATCCAGAACGTGAACCAGAAGAGGCCGACGAGGGCCATGATCCGACTGCGGCTGCGGCGCTCGAGACGATTGAGCACCCACATCTGAGAGAGCACGATCGTCGTCGTGTTGAAGAAGAAGATGATGCCGATCACGTGAGCCGACACGCCCACGTTGTTCACCAAGAACAGGCTAAGTCCGGCTTCTTGGGAGCCGTAGCCGCCGATCATGAGAACGAGCGTCGCGATGACGTAGCGAACGAGGCGGGTGTCGGCGATCACCTCGCGCCAACCCTCGGCGGCCTTTTCGGGATCGTCGTGATGTTCGATGACGCGCTGGCCGTAGGGTCGAAGTCCCAGGAAGTAGAGCCCGGTGAGGAGGGTCACCGCGGCGTCGGCGAGGTAGAGAATTGTGAACGTGACGGGGTGGTGCAGGTCAACGATCAGAGCGCTCACCAGGGTGCCGAATCCGATGCCGAGGTTGATCAGCATGAAGTTAAAGCCAAAGGCGCGCTGGCGGTGCTCTTCGCTCGTCATGCGCGTGAGCATCGTCGCCGCCGGGCCCCACCCCGCGCCACCCAGGGCCGCGAGGACCAGTCCGACGCTCGCGGCCTGCCACGGCGTGTGAATGAACGCCCACGCGGCGAGGGAGCCGGTGCTGCCCGCGTAACCCAGAATCATCACCCGAAAGGGTCCCAGGAGATCGGTGAGTGTTCCCCAGAGGGTGCCGGCGGCGAGCCCCACAATCGCACTGACGGCGAGCAGGCCGGTGGCGAAGGTGATCGAGAATCCTCGCACGTTGTGCAAGTAGACGACCCAGAACGACAAGGTGAGTCCGGCGCCCAGGGAATTGGCGAACGTGCACGTGAAGAAGCGCCGCAGCGGTCCGACGAGGCTGCGGCGAAAATCGCGTGGGACCAGGTCCTCAAAGAGCGCCATGAGGGATTCAAGACTAGTGGGGTCCCGCACGCGACGTTGTGAGTCACTTCACAACAAGGAAGTAAGTGCTCAGGCGCTCGACCACTACGATTGAGGGGCGTTGTCGCACTGGGCGAGAACTACGAAGGACCCCCCATGGCACTGTCGCGCACTCCCAAGAGTCGTGTCGATCTCCTCAGCGAGATCGCCCCCGACGTCGAACGTCTCTACAACCGTCACCTCGAGGCCCCGCGACTGTGGATGCCCCACGAGCAGATCGACTGGGGCCAGGGCGAGAACTTTGGCGAACACCCGTGGAGCGAGTCGGACTACCCCTTGGCCGAAGGCGTTCGCAGTTCGATCTACGTCAACTTGCTTACCGAAGACAATCTGCCGTACTACACGAACTCCCTGCTCGCCCACACGCCCAAGGAGCACCCGATTCGTGACTGGAACCATCAGTGGACGATGGAAGAGAACCGTCACTCGATGGTCATGCGCGACTGGGTGCACATCAGCCGCTGCATTGACCCGACGCTGCTCGAAGAGGGTCGTCGCGTGCAGATGAAGAAGGCCGAGGTTCCC
>JAJYAC010000080.1 GCA_021779735.1 Actinomycetes bacterium | reverse complement strand
CAACGAGGTCGTCTTGAACGAGTCCTTCACGGTAATCGCCGTGCGCGAGGCTGACGGTCAGGGCGAAGTTGTGACGGTCAAAGAAGTGCTCGACTCTCGACGAGTGCTGATTTACGGACGCGCGGACGAGGAGCGCGTCGTGGAGATGTCCGACTCCCTGCTCGACGTGAAGTTGCGCAGTGGCGACGCGGTGCTACTCGATCTGCGCTCGAACCTTCTCACAGAGCGACTAGTGCGCCAAGAGGCCGAGGAGTTGGTGCTCGAAGAGGTGCCCGACGTCAGCTACGCCGACGTCGGCGGCCTCGACAGCCAGATCGAGTCGATCGTCGACGCCGTGGAGCTGCCCTATCTGCACCGCGCGCTGTTTCAGGACTACGAGCTGCCGGCCCCGAAGGGAATCCTTCTCTACGGGCCCCCGGGTTGCGGCAAGACCCTCATCGCCAAGGCCGTCGCCAACTCCCTCTCGGCCAAGGTGGCAGAGATGACGGGCAATCGCAACGTTCGCTCGTACTTTCTCAACATCAAGGGGCCCGAACTGCTCAACAAGTACGTCGGCGAGACCGAGCGCCAAATCCGACTGGTCTTTCAGCGCGCTCGCGAGAAGGCCGAAGAGGGCGTGCCCGTCATCGTCTTCTTTGACGAAATGGACTCACTCTTTCGCACTCGGGGCACGGGTATCAGCTCTGACATGGAGTCCACCATCGTGCCCCAGCTCCTCGCCGAGATCGATGGCGTGGAGTCGCTGCGCGACGTGATCGTGATCGGTGCGACGAACCGCGAGGATCTCATCGATCCGGCGATCCTGCGTCCCGGGCGTCTCGACGTCAAAATCAAGATTGAGCGTCCCGACGCCGAGGCCGCGAGCGCTATCTTCCAGCGGTACCTGCACGCTGACCTTCCGATCGACGAACACCAGGTGCGCGAGATCGGTGGCGGGGACCGCAACAAGGCCGTCAGCATGATCGTCGAGCAGACCGTGGCGGCGATGTATCGCATCGAGGACGATAACCGGTTCCTCGAGGTGACCTACCAGGGTGGGGACAAGGAGATCCTCTACTTCAAGGACTTCGCCTCGGGCGCGATGATCGAGAACATCGTGCGACGAGCCAAGAAACTCGCGGTCAAGCGCGAGATCGCCGCCCAGGGGCGCGGGTTGCGCAGTGAGGATCTGCTCGAATCCATCCGCCAGGAATTCCGCGAGAACGAGGACCTGCCCAACACCACCAATCCCGACGACTGGGCTCGCATCTCGGGCAAGAAGGGCGAGCGGATCGTCTTCATTCGCACGCTCATCAACCGAGATGAAGCGGACGTCAATGGTGGACGATCGATTCAACACGTCGGCACCGGCCAGTACCTCTAGGTCGCGTCAATCGTGGCGATCGAGAAGGTCCTCGGCATTGAGACCGAGTACGGCGTGGCCGGTGGACCCGAGCAGGATCCCATCTTGGCCTCGAGCATCATCGTCAACGCCTACGCCCAGCAGGGTCGCTCGCGCATCAACTGGGACTTCGAGGGCGAGACCCCCGACCTCGACGCGCGCGGCCTGCCCGGGTTGACTTCCTTCGCGCCCATCGTCGAGACCCACCTCGCCAATACCGTTCTGACCAATGGCGCGCGCTTCTACGTCGATCACGCGCACCCGGAGTACTCCTCGCCCGAGTGCCGCACCCCGCTAGAGGCCACCCTCTACGACAGCGCGGGGGAGGAGGTTCTGCGCCGAGCCCTGCTCGCGGCCAACGCCAGCCTCGCCCGCGAAGACGCGATCAGCATCTACAAGAACAACTCCGACGGCAAGGGAAACTCGTACGGCACCCACGAGAACTACCTCGTGAGTCGGCGCGTCGAGTTTTCTCACGTCATTCGCGCGATGGTGCCGCACTTCGTGTCGCGTCAGATCATCGTGGGCGCCGGCAAGGTCGGCGCAGAGACCGACGACGCGCTCGAGCACGCGCCCACCTTCCAGCTCAGCCAACGAGCCGAGTTCTTCGAAGAAGTGGTGGGACTCGAGACGACCCTCAAGCGTCCCATCATCAACACGCGTGACGAGCCCCACGCCGACGCCGAGCGATTTCGGCGACTACACGTCATCATTGGCGACGCGAATCTCAGTCAAGTGGCGACGCTGGTCAAGCTGGGTTCGACCGCTCTGCTGCTCGCGGCCCTAGAGGACGAGGGAGTGGGGGCCTTTCCGCCACCACCGCGCTCACCCGTCCGGGCACTGAGGCAATTCTCGCTCGATCCCACCTTGTGCCGCGTCGAGGTGGGCGACGACGGGCTGGCCCGCAGCGCCTGGGACCTCCAAGACGCTCTGTGGCACGTCGCGAGCGACTACGCAGGTCGCACGGGCGCTTTCGCCGTCGCCGACGAGGCGGAGGTCGCCCTCATTCTCCTCCACTGGCGAGAGATGCTCGACGGCGTGCGCGACGATCCCGACAGCGTCGCCGACCGCGTCGACTGGGCGGCGAAACAGCGCATCCTGCGGGGCTACCAACAGCGCCACGACCTCAGCGGGACCGACGTGCGACTTCGCGCCATTGACTTGCAGTACCACGACGTGCGTCGCGAGCGGTCCCTGGCGAGTCGTGCGGGCCTGCGCCCACTGTTCACCCCTGAGAACGTACGCCACGCCGTGCACGCTCCTCCGCCCACGACGCGCGCCTTCTTTCGAGGACGCTGCGTCGAACGCTTCCCCGAACACATCGTGGCGGCCAACTGGGACTCCCTCGTCTTCGACCTCGGCGAGGGCCCCCTCCAACGCGTGCCGATGATGGACCCGTTGCGGGGTACCGCCGCACTGACTGAGAACTTGCTAGAAACGAGTACGAGCGTCAGCGAACTTCTGCGGGCGCTCGACGGCTAGAACGGAATGTATGACTGAGCAGGAAAGAATCCAAAAACCCCGCACCACCCGCACCACCGCGCAAGCTCCTGAGGTGGCGGTCGACACCACCAAGGGCGAGCAGCTCAAGGCCGATCTCGACGACTTGCTCGACGAGATCGACGAGGTGCTGGAAGAAAACGCCGAAGAGTTCGTGCGCAACTACGTCCAAAAGGGCGGGGAGTAACGATGGGCCTGCCACTCTTTAGCGCGAGCCTTGATCCCGGACCGTCGTTCTACCAGTTCTCCCAGGTCGCGGGGGTAGGTTTTGGCTTCGAGGCGGGCCCGGGCGACGCGCTCTCGGCGCACGCCACCACCGTGGTCGCGGTGCGCTTCGACGGTGGGGTCGTCATGGTGGGTGACCGGCAAGCGACGGGCAGCTACATCGCGAGTCGGGACGTGAGAAAGATCGAAGCCGCCGACCAGTTCACAGCGATCGCCATCTCCGGCACCGCCGCGCGCGGCATGGAGTTCATCCGCATGGCCCAGCTCTCCTTCGAGCACTACGAGAAGATGACCAACTCGACCCTGAGCCTCGAGGGTAAGGCGAACTACCTGTCGCCGATCATCCAGCGCAACAACCTCACGTCACCACTCATCGTCATTCCGCTCCTCGCGGGTTGGGACCCCAGCCATCAGATGGGCCGGGTCTTTGAGTACGACGGGGCCGGCGGCGCCTACGAGCGCACCGACTTTGCCACCATTGGCTCGGGATCACCCTTCGCGGAGAGCGCGCTGCGCCTCGGGTTTCGCACGGACCTCGACCTGGAGAGCGCTCTAGAGCTGGGCGCCCTGGCGCTCTATGAGGCCGGCGACAACGACCCGAGCACCGGCGGGCCCGACTTCGTACGCGGTCTCTTTCCGATGATGGTCGTCATTGACGCGAGCGGCTATCGAGAAATCGCCACCGACGAGGTCGGCGAGCGGTTCCGGGTGATCAGCGAACGGCGGGCCAGCACCGGCGGCGTACCCGGGGGCACCCTGCGATGAGCAACTTCTTTTACGTCGCGCCCGAGCAATTAATCAAGGACCGCGCCACGTTCGCCCAGAAGGGTATCGCGAGGGGCCGATCAATCCTCGCGTCGATCTACGACGTGGGCGTGGTCATGGTGGCGGAGAACACGTCGGCGTCCTTGAACAAGATTTCCGAGATCTACGATCGCATCGCCTTCGCCGGCGTGGGCAAGTACAACGAGTTCGATCGTCTTCGCGAAGCCGGCATTCGCTGGGCCGACTCGACTGGTTTTACCTACTCGCGAGACGACGTCGACGCCAAGGCCCTGTCGAACTACTACGCCCAGCACATGGGCGACATGTTCTCTGAGGGTCCCAAGCCGCTCGAGGTAGAAATTCTCGTCGCCCAGCTG
>JAJYAC010000079.1 GCA_021779735.1 Actinomycetes bacterium | reverse complement strand
CACGAGGAGCGGAATCGACACGGTCTCGCCGGCCGACACCCGGAAGCGAACCAGCGGAGCCGTCTGCCAGCCCACGAAGCCTCCGACAATCTCACCCGTCGCCGCGTCGATCACGGTTGCGGTCAAGGTCCCGTTGGTGTCAATGACCGCGTCATCGCCCCCATAGTTGTGCACTCTCAACGTGCCGCGCACCGTCTTTCCCGAGGCCACGGTGATCTCATCGTCGAGTGTCACCCCGAACTCGTCTCGTGAGAGGACGGGAAGTCTCGATGGCGCGACGGCGGGTGTCTTATGTTCATCACCCGTCGCAGTTGGCGGGTAGAAGAAAGCGCCTACCTGAAGCGTTAGAGCGTTCGTGAATCGCTGGAGGAGACGGTGGGCCAACTCCTCCTGGTCGGCGCGAAGTTGCACCGCCACTCGCCCTCCAGCGATTCCCCATCCCATGATCACGCCCGGAAGGCTTCGATTGATCTCTGCCACGTACGCACAGATCTCCTCGAGGTGCTCTCTGGAGTGGGGCGCGTGGCGAATCTCCAGTTGATTTGGATAGCGGACCAGTCGATGAAGGGCCGAGCCGTGCGCCTCCACCTCCTCGCCGGTCATGAGCGCGACCAGGCGCACCGACGGCTCATTCTCAAAGAGAACGTCCACGAAGTCGCGAGAGTGAGATTCCCCGTATCGGCGCACGACCTCCAGGTCCGCGCGAAGCTTGGATTGCTCGCGTTCCCTCTCTGACGTCGCCGGATCCGCCACGGCACTCATCCTGGCCGACGATGAGTGCCCCGCGGATGACGCCACAGGGCGCGCGCCGGCGCCTTGAACGCCATACCCCCAGGGGTATAACATGTCGAGACCTCTAGTGAAGGCGAGACGACCCCCATGTGTCGACGAATCAACTGCGGAAAGTGCGGCAAGCCCACGTGGGCCGGTTGCGGCCAGCACGTGAACCAGGTCTTGGCGGGCGTCCCCAAGGCCAAGCGGTGCAGCTGCGCGGAGACGGGCCTCGACTCGAAGTTCAAGAAGTCGCTCTCGAGCGGGTGGCTCGGGCGCATTCTCGGCAGCTGACGCGAAGTCTTCTAACGCGCCTCGCGACGACGCGCGAGGCGCCCCCGACCCGCGAGGTGGTGGCCGTGGTCGTCCTCGGCGTGCACGCTGGCCACGAGCGGCGACGTGGCCAGTCCTATCACGCCGACGACCATGACGAGCAGGCTCGCCACTTCGAGAGTGCGAAACAGCGCTCCCCCGCGCAGGCTCTCGTCAAAGGCAATGGCGCCGATCACGATGGAGACGAAGGGGTTCATCAGAATGAGGCTCGTCTGGGACGCGGCGAAGGGTCCCACCTGGAAGGCGCTCTGCATGATCACAAACGACGCCGTTCCCACGAGGGCGAGCGCGTAGATCTGCCACGAGCCAAAGAGGGCGCCCCAGCCTGACAGGAGCTCGTTGGTCATCGACTTGGTGATGGCGGCCACGAGAGAGAAACCCACCGACGCGCCGGCGCCGCGCGCGAGGGCGCGCCACCACGAGGGACCCCGCGAGCCGGCCACGACGAGCGCGAGCACGACGGCGCCGACCACGAGACCCAGGACGAGCCAGAGGGCGTTGCTCGGCACCCTGGTGCCGTCACGAGGAGAGGACACGGCGAGGAAGGCGGCGAGCCCCGACGCCGTCGCGAAGGTCGCCACGAGGTCGCGCGCGCGAAGTGGCGTCGCGTACCAGAGCCACAGCACGAGCACGAGCAGAACCCACTCGCTCACCAGGACAGGCTGAACGACGTTGAGGGACCCTAGGTGCAGCGCGACCGCCTGAGCGCAGTAGGCGAGGAACATGATGACAAAGCCCGCGAGCCACACGGGGCGCTGAATCATGTGGCGCACCAGTCCCATCGAGGGTCCCGAGGAGGGCGCGTTCTCCACGCCCAGACGCTGCATCACGCTCGAGACCACGTTGGCGAGCGAGGCGACCAGCGCCATGATGATGACCACGATTCGAGACTACGACGCGCACTACGCCGTGAGTTCGCTCAGCTCCTCGGCTAGCACCGCGACGGACGAGACCACGCGCGTCGGACGATAGGGGAAGCGCTCGATGTCGCCCTCGTCGGTGACGCCACTGAGAACGAGCACGGTCTGCAGGCCCGACTCGAGTCCGGCGAGCACGTCCGTGTCCATTCGGTCACCAATCATCGTCGTGGACTCCGAGTGGGCACCGAGGCGATTGAGCGCCGTGCGAATCATCAGCGGGTTGGGCTTGCCCACGAAGTAGGGCGTCGTGCCGGTCGCGTGGCTAATGAGTGCGGCCACCGATCCCGTCGCGGGGAGGGGTCCCTCGGCGCTGGGCCCCGTCGGGTCGGGGTTCGTGGCGATGAATCGCGCCCCGTCGCGAATGAGACGCACCGCCGTCGTGATGCGCTCGAAACTGTAGGTGCGCGTCTCGCCGAGCACGACGTAGTCCGGCGCGCGATCGGTCTGGGTGTAGCCCGCCTCGTAGAGGGCGGTGGTCAGTCCCGCCTCACCAATGACGTAGGCGCTGCCCCCGGGGCGCTGGTTGGCGAGAAAGCGCGCCGTCGCCAGTGCCGAGGTCCAGATCGACTCTTCGGGAACGACCACGCCACTGGCCACGAGGCGAGCGGCCAAGTCGCGGCGAGTGAACATCGAGTTGTTCGTCAACACCAAGAAGGGCACGCCCCTCTCCTGGAGGCCCGCGAGGAAGCGGCCCGCCCCGTCGATCGCGTGATTCTCGCGCACCAGGACGCCATCCATGTCGATGAGCCACGCGGCAGTCGGTTTCAGGGTCGCACTCCTTGGTCACCGTCATGATGACACAGTGCGACGCCACGCGGCCACGCTCGTGCCACCGGTACTCTCGAGGCGTGACCCCCTACCACCCCGACCCCGCTCGCTACGACGACGCGCCCTTTCGCCGCGTGGGTCGCAGTGGACTGCTCTTGCCACCGATCTCGCTCGGCCTGTGGCACAACTTTGGCACCGACCGACCTCTCGACACCCAGCGGGCGATCCTGCGGCGCGCCTTCGATCGCGGGGTCACGCACTTTGACCTCGCCAACAACTACGGACCTCCCTACGGCAGCGCCGAGTCGAATTTCGGGCGACTCCTTCGCGACGACTTCGCCCAACTGCGTGACGAACTCATCATCTCCACCAAGGCCGGCTGGGACATGTGGCCCGGGCCCTACGGTGACCTCGGCTCGCGCAAGTACCTGCTCGCGAGCCTGGACCAGAGTCTCACGAGGCTGGGCCTTGACTACGTGGACATCTTCTACCACCACCACTTCGATGCGACGACGCCCCTCGAGGAGACGATGGGCGCCCTCGATCACGCCGTGCGCGCCGGCAAGGCGCTCTACGTGGGAATCTCGTCGTACTCGCCCGCGAGAACGGCCGAGGCCGCGGCGATCCTTCGCGACCTCGGCACGCCGCTGCTGATTCACCAGCCCTCCTACTCGATGCTCAATCGCTGGATCGAGGAGGGACTCCTCGACGTGCTCGAAGCCGAGGGGGTGGGCGCCATAGCCTTCTCGCCCCTCGCCCAGGGACTGCTCACCGATCGCTACCTCGCGGGCGTGCCCGAAGACTCGCGCGCGGCCCAGCACACCTCACTCAGCGCGTCCATGCTCTCCGCGGCGAATCTCGCGCGCATCCGGGCACTCAACGACATCGCCGCCGCGCGGGGCCAGAGCCTCGCGCAGATGGCCATCGCCTGGACGCTGCGCGATCCACGCGTGACGTCGTCGCTGATCGGCGCGAGCTCCCTCGCCCAACTCAACGCGAACCTCGACGCGCTAGATCACCTCGACTTCTCGAGCGACGAACTCGCCGAGATCGACCGCTACGCCGTCGAGGGCGACATCGACCTGTGGCGCGAGGTCGCCTCGAGCTAGGACTCGAGCAGGTCGGTGGGCACCGAGTCCAGGGTGGCCAAGATTGCCTCGGCGAGTGAGCGCGCGGAGGCGGCGTCAAGTTCGAGCCCCACGCGCGCGCTCGCACCTCTCTCGGTGTTGAGCACGTCAATCATGAGGGCGTGACCCGCCGGGAAGTGGACGGGGTGATCGAAGTAGACGCTCGCCCTCGTCGCGCGAAACCACCCGGTCGCTCCCTTGGCGCTCGCGGAGACATCGATGGTCTGAGTGTTGTAGGTGCACATGTGATCTCCTAGGCGAGGTGGCGAGCGAAGAAGTCCCAGATGAGATTCCAGCCCGCGACCGCGGCCTCGGGTCGGTACGAGGGGCGCTCCACGGCGAAGAACGCGTGGCCCGCACCCTCGAAGGTGTGAAACTCGAAGGTCTTGGCGTGCTCG
>JAJYAC010000078.1 GCA_021779735.1 Actinomycetes bacterium | reverse complement strand
CCGTGTCGTCGCCGACGGCCACGCCACCCGTCGCCCGAGCGAGCGCGCGGGCCTTTAAGAGCGCGTTGCCCTCAAGCGTGTCCTGGGTCTCTTGGACGTCGCCCACGTGGTCGGGGCGTGCGAGAACGCGCACCCCGAGTCCCTCGAGCACGCTCGACATCTCTTCGGCCTTGTGGGGGTTGGCCGTGGCGAGGACGAAGGTCCTCATCGCGCTCGCGGCGCCGGCGGTGTAGCCAACACCTCGCGTTGTAGCGCGTGGATGGCTCCAATGCCGCCGCTGGCGAGATCGAGCAACTCGTCGAGTTCGCTTCGTGAGAACGCCACGTTTTCCGCCGTTCCCTGAACCTCGACGAAGCGCCCGTCGCCAGTCATGACGACATTCATGTCGGTGTCGGCGCGCGAGTCCTCCTCGTAGGGCAGGTCGAGCATGGCGACGCCCTCGACCACCCCCACCGACGTCGCAGCCACCAAGTCGCTCAAAGCGTGCTCGGCGATTCGCCCGTACTGGACGAGGCGCGTGATGGCGTCGTGCAGGGCCACGTAGCCACCGCAAATCGCGGCGGTGCGCGTCCCGCCATCGGCCTGGAGCACGTCGCAGTCGACCGTAATCTGAATGTCAGCGAGCAGCTCGAGACGCGTCACCGTGCGCAACGATCGGCCGATGAGTCGTTGGATCTCCTGAGTGCGGCCCGACTGCTTGCCCTTGGCGGCCTCGCGGCCGGCGCGCTCGGGCGTCGAACCCGGGAGAAGCGAGTACTCCGCGGTCACCCAGCCCTTGCCCGTGCCGCGCAGCCAACGCGGCACGTCGGTCTCGACCGACGCCGTACACAGCACGTGGGTGCGACCCACGCGCACCAGCACCGAGCCGGCCGCCATTTCGGTGAAGTCGCGCTCGAAGGAAAGGGCTCGCGCCTGGGCGGGCGTGCGGCCATCGGCCCGAACGAGTGACATGGAACTCCTTTGACGTTGGCGACAACGGTAGTGGATTGAAGCGCCAACTAGAAGTAGATGATGCGCCGGGCCCGCTCGACCACGTCGTCGATGTCGTCGCTCCAGGCCCCCGTCGAGAGATACTTCCATCCGTCGTCACACACGATGCTCACGATTGTGGCGGTTTCCTCGGGTGGCACGAGGGCCGCGCACTTGACCGCTCCCGCCATGATGGCTCCCGAGGAGATACCCACGAAGAGTCCAACGTCAGTCATGCGCCTGGTCCACTCAATTGACTCGCGGGGTCGCACGACCACCTTGCGATCGAGCAGGGCGGCGCCGTCGTTGTCGGTGAAGACGGGCGGAATGTACCCGTCTTCGAGGCTCCGCAGACCGTCGACCATCTCGCCGCTGGGCGGCTCCACCGCCCAGACCTGTACGCCCGGCTTGTTCTCCTTCAGGTAGCGACCGACGCCCATCAGCGTGCCCGAGGTTCCAAGCCCGGCGACGAAGTGCGTGATTTCCGGCACGTCGCGCAGGATCTCGGGGCCCGTCGTCGTGTAGTGCGCCGCCGGATTGGCCGGATTCGCGTACTGGTAGAGAAAAGTCCACTCGGGATGTTCGCCCGCGAGGCGTTGGGCTAGACGAACCGCCCCATTGGATCCCTCGCTGCCGGGCGACTCGATGATCTCCGCCCCCCAGGCGAGCAACAATTGGCGCCGCTCGGGCGACACGTTCGTGGGCAGCACTACCTTGAGGTGATATCCACGCAGTCGACAGACCATGGCGAGCGCAATGCCGGTGTTTCCTGATGAGGGCTCGAGCAAAACCTGACCGGCCCGGCCCGGTACGAGTCGTCCGTCGCGCTCGGCCGCGTTGACGAGAGAGAGCGCCACGCGATCCTTCACGGACCCGGCCGGATTACGACCTTCGAGCTTGGCCCAGATCTTGACGTGAGGTGACGGCGAGAGCTCGCTGACGTCGACAACCGGCGTCTCACCAATCAGATCGAGAACCGAGCCGTAGCGCGCCACTAGTGCGCGCCTCCGGCCACCGCGGGCAGCAGCGTGATCTCGTCGTCGTCAGCGACCGGCGCGTCCACGCCACCCAGGTAGCGCACGTCGTCGTCGTTGACGTAGACGTTGAGAAAGCGGTGCAGCGTGCCGTCTTCGTTGAGTAGCTGGCCCCGAATCGCGGGGTAGGTCGTGGTGAGCGACTCGAGCACGTCGCCGATCGTGCTCCCCTCCACGGAGACCAAGGTCGCTCCCCCAGTGGCGGGGCGAAGCACCGTCGGAATTCGAACGACTGCAGCCATGGATCCTCTTTCGAGTCGCGTTAATAGATGACCAACTCGGTCAAATTTAGTGGGCACCGCGGCGCCCGTGACCTCTAGGACGCGCGCGAGGGCCGATAGAAGGCCGCGACTTGCGCCATCGCCCCACCCACGCCGAGAACGAGCGTCACGACGAAGTTCGTCGTGACGCTCCAGGTGACGGGGTGCCAAAGGTGATCGAGCGAGAAATTCCCAGCACCGAGCGTGCCCGACGCGAGCGCGACGACCGCCACGCCCAGGGTGTACTCGATGCCCTCGCCCTTGTTGAAGATGAAGAAGCCGTTCTTGCGGTGCACCGTGGCTATGGCGACGATCATGAGCGACATCAGACCGGCGCTCGCGAGCGGCGTCAACAGTCCCACGGTGAGTAGGACGCCCGCGCCAACTTCGGTCGAAGCCGCCATCAGGGCGTTAGGCAGCCCCGGTCGCACACCGATCGACTCGAACCAGCGAGCAGTCCCCGCGATCTTGCCACCACGAAAGAACTTACGAAACCCGTGGGCGAAGATCATGAGACCCAGAAAGAGGTGCACGCCGAGCAGCGCGAGACTCGTGGCGATCGGACTCGACGACGTGACTGCGCTCATGATGACCTCCCTAGGGTCACGCTAGCGAGCCGCTAGCGAATCTCCACCGACTCCTCAGAGACGACGCCGTTCTCAATGCGAAAACTCCGCACCTGGGTCGTCTCCTCTCTAAGGCCCACCAACACGTAGTGCCACGAGGGGTCCGGTGCCTGCGCGACGTCGGTCGGGCTCGGGCGCGGCTCAGAGTGAGTGTGGGAGTGAAAGACGCCCATCACCATCACGCCTTCGTCGTCCGCTCGTCGGAACGTGTGTAAAAGTACGCGGGGGTCGATCTCGTAGACCCGCGCCGAGTGGGCCACGTTGACGCTCGCGACGACCTCCATGACGACTCCGTCGCTCGAGCCCAGGAGCAACCCACAGCCCTCCTCAGGCAGCGCTCGCACGCACGTGGCCACCATCGCGTCACGTAGGTCGGCAGTCAGCTGGAGCACGCGACCACCCTAACGAGAGGTGTCGACGACGGCTCACTACGCTTGTCGCGTGGGCCGGGCGAAGCAAATCAAGGAAAGGCGCGACAAGGCGAAGGCCGAGTCGGGCGGCGACCGCGTGGTCGCCACCAATCGCCGCGCCCGTCACGACTACGAAATCCTCGAAACTCTCGAGTGCGGCATGGTCCTTTCCGGCAGCGAGGTCAAATCGTTGCGCGAGGGCCGCGCCCAGATCACCGACGCCTACGCGCGCATCGAGGCGGGCGAGCTCTGGTTGCACGGATCGCATATACCACCGTGGGTGTACGCCGTGGGTTTTGGCAGCCACGACCCCAATCGGGCCCGCAAACTGCTCGCCCACCATCACGAAATTGATCGCTGGATTCACAAGACCACCGCACAACCGCTGACTATGGTGCCCCTGTCGCTGTACTTCAAGGAGGGGCGCGCCAAAGTCGAGCTCGCCCTCGTGCGAGGTCGCACGTTGCACGATCGTCGCCAGGCGATCGCCAAGCGCGACGCGGAACGTGACATGGCCCGGGCCGCACGCGGCGCCGAAAAGATGGCCTGAGCGACTCCGAGTCCTGGCCGGTACTCTGGTAGTGCGGCCACAAGGTCGCTCCAAGGGGGTGATTGGTTTCGACGTCAGTTGTTGAGGTGAAAGAAGCGAGCCGTGGTCTCCGGAGCCACGTAAAAGAGCCGGAAACAAAAATAAACGCCAAGCCTCAGCTTGCGTTTGCTGCTTAGGTAGCAACGTCCGCCCACACCCCGCCCTACGGTGTGGTTCACGGGCGTCATGAAGTAGGGCTTACCAGCGAGATCTGTTAGCGGTTTCGATGGGACAATCTAGTTAACTACGGAAGTTCGCCGGTGCTGACGGCGACGGACTTCTCGACAATCAACGCTCAGCTGCGCTCGGAGAATGTTCACTAATACCCTGACGGACCTGGGTTCGATTCCCAGCACCTCCACCACGTGGGACCCCATGCGAAACGGGGTCCATTGACCGGTTGACCCGCTGGGGACCAGGGGCGCCGTAGCGCCGCTCTTCGCGGTGACGGTACCC
>JAJYAC010000003.1 GCA_021779735.1 Actinomycetes bacterium | reverse complement strand
GCCCTGGGCCCCCGCGAGGGCGACGAGGCGGTGTGCGTCGAAGGTGTTAGCGGTGCGGGTCCCCGCGAGTGACCACGACAGACCGTGCGTCGCCGCCTGGGCCTCGAGGCGGGTGTGCATTTCGGCGACCTGCTCGAGGGAGATGGCGTACTTCTCGGCGAGCATGTCCGCGACGCGCTGGTCGCTCGCCGGCGGTGCCTGAGGGTCGAGCTCGAAGGCGTGGTGTCGCACCAGCACGTGGTCGCCGTGATCGAAGCGGGCGAGGGCTTCGCCGAGCTGGTGTCGAGCGAGGTAGCAGTAGGGACAGACGACGTCAGCCCACAAGTCGAGAATGAGGGGAGATTCCACCGCCAAATCCTCGCACAGCGCTTGCCTTCGGGCAGAATGTTGCGATGACGGGCCGCGAGATGAGCGCCGATGAGGCGGTGGCACTGATCAACGCGCGCGACAGCGTGGGGTTCGGACTCGTGACTGCTACGCCCATGACGCTCTTTGGCGCGATGTCGCGCCGCGACGACTGGCAGGACCTCACGATCTGCGGCGGACTCTCCCTGGGGCATCACGACGTCTTCATGCACCCCAACGTGCACTACCGCTGCCAGTTCTTTGGAGGCGCAGACCGGGCCTACAAGGCCGCGGGAGCGGACGTGCAGTATGTGCCGTCGTTCTTTCGCCACTACGGCGTGATGATGGAGCGCCTCGGTATTCGCGTGATGCTGCTCGCGGGGTCTCTGCCCGACAAGAACGGCGATATCTCGGTCTCGCTCTACAACGGCGCCACGTTGGAGGAGTGCCGACGCGCCGGACGCGACCCCCATCGTCTCTTGCTCGTCGAGGTGTCGGCGCACTACCCGCGCACCCCCGGCCTCGCCGGTCACGCCAACACCGTCAACGTCGCCGAGGTCGACGCGCTCGTGGTCACCGACCAAGAACCGGTGGTCTTTCCGAACGATCCCGGCACGAGCGAAGACGCGGCGATCGCGGCGTACGCGGCGGCGTTCATTCCCGAGGGCGCGACCCTGCAGACCGGGATCGGCGCGGTGCCCAACCTCGTCGCCCACGCCCTCGCCGAGGGCCCGGGAGGTGACTACGGGGTCCACTCTGAAATGTTCACTGACGGGCTCTACCAACTCGTCAGGGCCGGCAAGGTCACCAACGCCAAGAAGACGCTGCACCCGGGACAGTGCGTGATCACCTTCGCGGGTGGCTCGCGCGAGACCTACGACTTCCTGCACGAGAATCCGATGATCGCGATGGCGCCGGTCACCTACACGAACGATCCCTCCGTCATCGCGCGCAACCACAAGATGGTCTGCATCAACTCCGCCCTGGAGGTGGACCTCCTGGGACAAGTGGGGGCCGACTCCATCGGCGCGCGTCAGTTCTCTGGCGTGGGCGGACACCAGGACTTCATCGAGGGGACCTCGCTGTCTCCCGAGCACGTGTCGCTCATCTGCCTCCAGTCGACGGCCAACGTGGACGGACGCGTGGTGAGTCGAATCGTTCCTTCGATGAGCCCCTTCACGTCGGTCACCTCGCCGCGCCAACTGGTCGGGGTCGTCGTCACCGAGTACGGGGCGGCCGACCTACGTGGGTGCACGGTGCGCGAGCGCGCTCAGGCACTCGCCGACATCGCGCACCCGGACTTTCGTGACGAATTGAGAGGGGCCGCGCGGCTCCTAGGCTGACACGGTGCTAATCGTCCGCGACCTGGGAATCGAGATCGGCGCGCGACGTCTGCTCGCGCCCGTCTCCTTCACCGTCGGCGACGGCGAGAAAGTGGGCCTGGTCGGGCGAAACGGAGCCGGAAAGTCGACGCTGCTCTCGGTGCTGCTGGG
Source organism: Actinomycetes bacterium (assembly GCA_021779735.1). GTDB lineage: Bacteria > Actinomycetota > Acidimicrobiia > Acidimicrobiales > RAAP-2 > RAAP-2. The sequence continues at coordinate 74,610 of JAJYAC010000003.1, read as the reverse complement.
CGAACACCCCGAACACCTGCGCGTCACCGGCACCGTCGCTACCCAGGGAACCGTCGCCCATCTGCCCCAGGAGCCGGTCCCGGGGGGCCTGGGCGTGGAGCCGATCGGACTCTCGCACGTGCTCTCGGCGCGCGGCCTCGACCAGCTCGACGCCGACATGCAGCACGCGCGCCACGAACTCGCGGCCGACCCCACCGAGGAGACGATTGAGCGCTTCACCAGTCTCGAGGCGCTCTTTGGTGAGCGCGGCGGTTACGAGGCCGAGTCAGAGGTCGCTCGTCTCGCGGCCGGACTGGGACTCGCCGAGGATCTCTTGCTCGAGGACCTCTCGTCGCTGTCGGGGGGCCAGCGCCGTCGCGTGGACCTCATGCGTGTGCTCTACGAGCAGCCCGAGATGATGATTCTCGACGAGCCGACCAATCACCTCGACCGCGCCGCCAAGCGCTGGCTCTTTGATGAACTCGAGCGCTACCGCGGCACGGTCCTCGTGATCAGCCACGACCTGCCCCTGCTCGACAAGGCGATCGACCGCGTGCTCTCGCTACGCGAGGGCCAGTTGCGTGAGTACAAGGGCAACTACACGAAGTTCCTCGAGCAAGAAGAGGTCCAGATTGCCGGCGAGGAGAAGCTCGCCGCGTTCCAGGACTCGGAAATCCATCGCCTCAAGAGCCTGGCCGACTCCATGCGCGGCCAGACCGAGAAGCGCGCGCGCCTCGCCAAGGTCCTCGACCGACGAGTTGACAAGATGAAGGACGATCGGGTCGAGGTGACCAAACGCGAGCGCAGCGTCACCTTCAAACTCCCCGCGCCCCCGCGTAGTGGTGACGTTCCCATGACGGTCGAGCACGTGGGCGTCACCTACGGCGCCCAACAGGTCTTGCGCGACGTGAACTTCATCACGCGACGAGGCGATCGCATCGTCATTGTCGGGCGCAACGGTGCGGGCAAGTCGTCGCTGCTGCGTTGTCTCGCCGGCACGCAGCACTCCTCAGCGGGGGTCGTCAAGTTCGGCGCCAACGTCGAGGTCGGCTACTTCGCCCAGGAACACGAACAGCTGGATTTTGACAAGACCGTGCTCGCCCACCTCGACGACGCGACGGTGCCGACCGACGTGGGCCGACGTAGCCTGCTGGGCGCATTCGGCCTCAAGGGATCTGCGGCCCACCAGTTGCCCGGCACGCTCTCGGGTGGCGAGCGCGCCAAGTTGGCGCTGGCGATCCTCGCGGCCTCCAACGCCAACCTTCTCTTGCTCGACGAGCCCACCAACAACCTCGACCCGGCCAGCGTGGAAGCCCTCGGCGTCATGATGCGATCGTGGAAGGGGACCATCGTGGCCGTGAGCCACGAGCGTGGCTTCGTCGAGGCCCTGGAACCGACGCACGCCGTCCTCTTACCCGAAGAGTTCTTCGATCTGTGGCGCGACGACTATATGGACTTGATTGAACGTCGCTAGCGCGAGCTGCGCGTCACGCGCGCCTTCGTGGTCGATCCGGACATCCTGATTCTCGATGAGGCGAAGAGTAACGTCGACACTCGCACCGAAGTCCTCACTTAGCACGCGATGGCGGGACTACGCGAGGAACGAGCGAGCTTCGTCATCGCGCACCGACTCTCGACCATTCGTGACGCCCACACGATCATCGTCATAGACCAGGGACGCATCGTCGAACAAGGCGATCACGAGTTACTGCTCGCGCGCCGGGTTGCCTACTGCGACCCCTACCACCACCAGTTCACCGAGGGAGAGGCGTTCTGACGACGTGACTCGACGCCGGGGTCGCGCGAGCGTCCGCGAGCGAGTCGAGTGACGAGGCGGTCGCGGCCAAGTTGACGTCACCGTCGCGCGCTTCGCGACGCTCTCGGGGAGCCACCCGCGCCACCGTGGCGACCCTCAACTCAGCTCGGACGAACCCTGGTGTCCCTCGAGATGCGAGAGCAGCTCGGCGAGGCTGGCCTCGGCGACACAGACGACTGAGTCGGCGGCACCGTAGTAGAGGTGAATGGTGTCGCCGTCCTCGCGCAGGATCCAGCCGCACGGAAAGATGGCGCCTGGCACGTCGCCAAACTGCTCGTAGGGGTAGTGCGGGCCGAGGATCCACTCGCTGCCGCGCGCGAGGATCTTGGTGGGATCGTCGCGGTCCAACAGGACGAGGCCGAGTCGATAGAGCGAACCCGAGGCTGTCTGGCGCACGCCGTGATAGCACAGCAGCCAGCCGTCTTCGGTGAGCATTGGCGGTGGTCCGAGCCCGATGTGATTGGCGTCCCAGGCCCCGCCCTTGCGCGCGGCGATCAAGACCTGCGCGTCGCCCCAGTGATGCAGGTCAGGGCTAAAGGACAGCCACACGTGTCGACCCAGGCCCGCCATCGCCGGCGCCGGCCGATGCAGCAGCGCCCAGCGCCCACCAAAGGTGGTGGGAAAGAGGGCGGCGTCTTTGTCTTCGGGTGGCTGGAGAACCCCGAGGCGTTCGAAGGTCACGAAGTCGCGCGTCTTGGCGAGGCACACCATGGGTCCGAAGGCCGAGAAGGCGGTGTAGACGATGTGGTACTCGTCGCCAATGAGCGTGATGCGAGGGTCCTCGATTCCCCAGCGCTCCTCTAGAGAATCGGTGTCGGGCTCGAGTCCCCGGGCTGCGTCGATGTCCCAGCCGGTGAAGCCATTTTCACTGGTGGCCACCACTAATGACGAGATGCCGGTGCGGTGCTCGACGCGAAGGAGCAGCAGAGTTCGTCCGTCAAACTCGATGGCGCCCGGATTGAACACCGCGTTGACGGTATGGGGTAGGTCCGCAGCGGCCACAATGGGATTCGCCTCGTAGCGTCGGAAGAGTTCCGGTCGACTCATAGATATCCACCTCTCAAGGAAAGATGACTCCTACACTTCACCATCACGTTGCGCACCGTGGCGCGACGGCGCAGTAGAGCCTCTAGGAGATCGGTTCGATGACTTGGGTGCCTTCTGAGACTGCGCGCGTGAGACGCCTGAATGATCAGCCCATCGTGGAGGCCGGCTCGGTGCCGGGATACGGCGCCGTCTTCAACGCGGGACTCTTGCATCACGCGGAGCGCTACCACCTCTTCGCTCGCGGCGTGCGCGAGGGCTATCGGCGTAATGACGGACCCGGCCCCCGGTTCCTCGACTATGTCTCGGACGTACTCGTCTTCACCTCGCGCGACGGGCGCGACTACGAGTTCGCCTACGTGCTGGCCGAGGCCGGCCACGCGGGCGTGCACTGCTACGAGGATCCTCGAGTTCAGCGCGTCGGCGACGCGTTGGGTGAGCACATCGTGATGACGTACACGAATCTGCCCGCGCCCGAGAGTGGCGCGCCGTGGCGCATCGGTGCGCACCGACTCGCCTGGGACGGCGAGCGCTTTCATCTCGACACGTCGTCGGGTTGTCTCCTGGGGCCCGAGGGCATCGAGAACAAGGACGCAATCGTCTTCGCCCTGGCCGATGGGCGCGTCGCGCTGATTCACCGCATTCACCCGGACATGCAACTGGCGATCTTTGACGACCTGGAGCACCTCTGGGCGGCCGACGCGTCGTACTGGGACGCCTACTTGGCGGAGCTCGACACCCACACGATCTTGCGCCCGTCGCCGGGCGCCCTCGGTATCGGAGCCGGGGCCCCTCCGGTGGTGACCGAGGAAGGTTTGCTGCTCTTCTTTCACGAGCGCCGCTCGGACGGTATCTACACAATGAACCTCGCGCTGCTCGACGCACACACGGGCCACCTGAAGAGTCGCCTGAACAACCCCGTGCTCGAGCCCGAGCTCGAGTGGGAGCGCAGTGGTGACGTCGACAACGTCGTCTTCGTCCAGGGCGCGCACCGCGACGGTGACGAGGTGTACCTCACCTACGGAGCGGCTGACCGTGTCGTCGGCGCGGCGATCGCCCGCCTCGATCATCTGCTTGACGCCTTGCGCGCGGCGTGAGAGAGCGGCTCCCGCGAGGTCAGTGACTGGAGACGCATCATCGTCGCGTTGAAGGCGATGGTCGACTCCGCTCCTTGATTGAGGTTAGGTCCCTCGGGCCCCAGTCCGTCGTAGCCGCCCCCGGTCTGTGGATCAAAGACTCGCACGCCGACGTCGTTGCGACCCGTGAACCACTCGCCCGCCCGCCTCGCGGCGTCGGCCCAGGTGGGGTCACCAGTTAGGTCGTAGGCGTACGCGCAGGCCTCCACCATCGTCCAGGCTTCGACGGGCTGTTGGTCGAACGCGGGGGCGAGCGAGGTCGCGTCACGACCATCAATGGGCGTGAAGCTGAAGTGTTCCTCGAGAGTCTCGCGTTCGACGAGCCACGCGAGTAGTGAGAGAGCGTCGGCGAGCCGCTCCTCGTCCTGGAGAAAGGCCGCGACCACGAGCGCCGCGTGGGGTAGCAGCGCGTTCGCGTACGTCAACCGGGCGTGCGGCCACGGCCAGGCGGGGTCGGGGCCCGAGCGAGCCACGTCGCCGGCGGCGTCGAGCACGAGGCGTCGGGCCGTGTCGTCGTCGAGCCAACGAGCGGCCCCGATGACGGCGTAGGCGGTGGCGCGCGGGTGCGACGAGCGATAGGTCGCCGCGCGGCGAAAGAGGTCGGCCGCGTCGCGTCTCACGTCGGGCCAGGGGGCGTCCGCCGCCGCGGCGGCGAGACCGCTGAGAGCTCGCGCGTTGGCGTCGTCGCTCGACGGATCCGTCGTCCACCGACCGTTGGCCCGCTGTCGCAGGTGGAACTGCCCGTCGCCGCGATAGGCGCGACGCAGAAAGTCCAGGGCGACGCGCGCGAGTTGCGGCGCGTCCTTCTCGGCGCATAGGTCAACGCACAGGGCCAGGAGACGTCCGGCGTCGTCGGTGCAGTAGCCGATGTCCGTGCGCGGGGACGAGTGATGGGCGTGCTCGAAGAGTCCGTCGGGACTGGACAAGCGAGCCAAGTGGGCGAGCGTGGGCGCGGGTCCGCTCACCCGCCCACTCCGACACCGCTGCGCGAGACGACGTCGTTGAGAAGCGAGCGGTAGCGAGCCCCCACTTCGGGCCAGAGGAGCTCGCGTGCCTGGCGACGGGCCGCCTCGGACATCGTGGCGGCCAGGCCCGGTTCGTAGAGGATTCGCTCCATCGCCGCGGCCATCGCGGCGGGATCGCCTTGGGGAACGATGAGTCCACCGCCGTGCGCGAGCAGTTCGCGCGCGTGGGGAAAGTTGGTGGCCACCACGGGCTTGGCCGAAGCCACCGCCTCGACGAGGACGCCAGAGGTGACCTGCTCGCGCGAGTCGTAAGGCAACATCACGACGTCCGCCGTGCGAATGAGTGCGCGCAGTGTCGGCCAATCGAAGTGCTGATTCAAGAAGTGCACTCGCGAACTCACGCCCAACGCGTGGGCTCTGGCAATGAGCTGATTGCGGTAGCGCTCACCACTGTGCTCTCGCACCTTGGGATGTGTTTCGCCAGCGATCACGTACTTCGGTGCCGAGTGTCGGTGACGCATCAGTGCCAGGGCGTCAATGGCGTGCTCGATGCCCTTGCCGGGACCGATGAGACCCCACGTCAGGATGGTTGGTTCTTTGCGAGTGTTCGGCGCAACGGAGAAGTTGGCGGCCGCGCCGTGGGGAATGACGCTCAACTTCAAGCGATCGAAGGAGTAGTGGGCACTGAGTCTCGTCAGCGCGGCGTCGCTCTGGACGATGATGGCCGACGCGACGTCCATCACCTCTTCGAGGACCGCGCGCTGGTGGATGGTCGGTTCGGCGAGCACCGTGTGGAGCACCACGACGACGGGGCGGCGTACGCCGTGGACGAAGTTAAGGACGTCATCTCCGTCGATCCCGGCGAAGAGGCCGAATTCGTGCTGGAGAATGATGACGTCCGACCGATCGGCGACGTCGATCGCTTTCGCCAGTGACGACTCATCGTTGCCAATCCACTCGGCGGACACTTCGTCGCTCGTGTCGACTTCGTACCGATCGAGGACGCGCACCACTTGTGAGTGCCAGCCCGATCCCGGTGCGGCGATCGCGTGAAAGAGATTGTTTGTGTAGGTCGCCAGTCCGCACGCCGTCGGCGGATACGTCCCCACCAGTGTCACGACCCCGCCAGACTCAGCCACGCGGCCACCCCGAGACGTGCTGGTGCGTGAGACCAACTAAGAGGAGAGATTCGACTCGGCGAGGACCGCTCTCCGGTACTTCGACCCTGCGACTGGGACCCATGCGGTGCTCCCACTGTTCGCGCGCACTACATCTCCACCCTAGGGGGAGCGAGCAAGATTGTCCACATCGACGATTCGCGTGCTCGCATCGTCCTTTTGCAATGACGTGGATACAGGGAGTGAATTGGACAGTATCTTCACGTCGTCCTAGGGTGGAAATGGAAGCAAAGCCACCACCCCAGGGTGGGGCGGTGACCACTCCCGAAGCGGAGGTTGGTATGTCTGACACGAAGATGCTGAAGAAGCACTTTGATGAGCCGGGCGGTCTGTCGCTCTTTCCGTGGACGTCGCGTCAATGGTTCGATGACTTCATGCGAGAGGGTTTCTGGCGTCCGATGTTCGCCATCGAGGAATTCCGCGAGGGCGAAGAGTTCATCGTACGGGCGGAACTTCCCGGAGTGGACCCGGACAAAGATCTCGAACTCGAGGTGATCGACGGAATGCTGGTCATCTCGGCGGAGAAGTCGGAGTCCCATGAGCACGACAGCGATCACGTGCACCGCAGTGAATTTCGCTACGGCTCGTTGACGCGCAGCGTGCCCGTTCCCAAGGGCGTGCGCGAGAAGGACATCAAGGCGAGTTACAGGGACGGCGTACTCGAAGTGCGTATGGCCGTTCCCTCGACGCTCGCGGGTGACATGAGCCACCGCATCGAAGTCAAGCGCGCGTAACTCGACGCCGCCAAGCCGCCGCCGACCTTTGCGTCGGCGGCGGCTTTCGTGTGTGGTGGCTCGTCAGCGTGACGGGCGGCGCGAGGGGTCTCGAGCGAGAGCCCACGTTCACCGACGAAGACTTTGGGCCCTGGTTGTGGGCGGTGCGCGGACCTAGGGTTCCGAAGGTGGGTGGCCCGACGTCTCTAAACGCTCGTTCGTGGCTCTGGCGCCCGACTTCGGTCGTCTTGGTACTAGCGGTGCTCGCCTCGGGCCTCGGCGCAATCCTTCACGCGATGTCGCACGGCCACGTCGGCGACGTCATCTGGGTGGCCGCGGCGGTCCTCGGCGCGGGCCTCTCTCTGTGGTCGATGATCGAGAGTCTGCGTCACGGACGGCTCGGCGTGGATGTGATCGCCCTCCTCGCTCTCGTGGGGGCCGTGGGTGTCAGGGAGTACGTGGCCGCTGCGATCATCGCGGTGATGGTCGCCACCGGCCAGGCGCTCGATGACTGGGCGGCGGGACGAGCGCGCCGGGAGCTAGAGGCGCTCCTCGCGCGGGCACCGAAGATTGCCCACTGCTATCGCGACGGAGCGCTCGTGACGCTGCCCCTCGAAGAGGTCGTGCCGGGAGATCGGGTGATGGTGGCCAGCGGAGAGTTGGTGCCGGTCGACGGAACCATCATCAGCGATTTCGCCACCTTTGACGAGTCCGCACTGAGCGGCGAGCCTCTACCGGTCGAGCGCGCGGAGGGCGATTGGGTGCGTAGCGGCGTTCTCAACGCCGGCGACCCCGTGGAATTGCTCGCGGCGGCGAGTGCCGCGGACAGTACGTTCTCGGGCATCGTGCGCCTCGTCGCCGACGCGGAGTCCGCGCAGGCGCCCTACGTGCGCATGGCCGATCGCTACGCGCTCGTCTTTCTCGTTGTGACCCTGGTCACCGGGGTCGTCGCGTGGGCCCTCGGTGGCGCGGGGCGCGCCGTCGCCGTGTTGGTCGTAGCCACGCCGTGTCCGCTCATCCTCGCGGCGCCAGTGGCCTTCGTGGCGGGCCTCTCGCGAGCGGCCCAGCGCAACGTCATCGTCAAGGGTGGTGCCGCGCTCGAGCGGCTAGCCAAGACGACGACGTTGCTGATCGACAAGACGGGTACCGTTACGAGGGGCCATCCGGAACTCGTCACGGTCCTGAGTGCCGGTGTGTGGCGCACCGACGAGGTGCTCTCGCTCGCGTCCTCACTCGACCAAATGTCGCCACACGTCGTGGCGAACGCCGTCGTGCGCGCGGCGCGCGCCCGGGGTTGTGTCATCACCCTGCCCGAGCAGGTCGAGGAGGTGGCGGGCAAGGGGATCAGGGGCGTTGTTGGCTCTCACCGTGTCGTCGTCGGCAACGCCGCCTGGACCGGGGTCGTGGGGACGCCACCGTGGGCTAAGTCCGCGCTGCGGCGCGCGCGCCTCGAGGGCTCGCTCACGGTCTTCGTCGCCGTAGACGACGTGCCGGCCGGCGTGCTCGTCTTCGATGACCCCTTGCGCGCGGACGCGGCGCGCACGATTCGATCGCTGCGCCGCGAGGGCATCTCGCGGGTCGTGCTCGTGACCGGCGATCGTCTCGAAGTCGCTGAGACAATCGGTGCCGTCGTGGGCGTAGACGAAGTGCTCGCCGAACGTTCCCCCCAAGACAAGCTCGACGCCGTCACCATGGAGAATCGTCTGGCGTCCACAATCATGGTGGGTGACGGGATCAATGATGCACCCGCTCTGGCTCTCGCCGACGTCGGTGTCGCGATGGGTGCGCGGGGTGCGACCGCGGCGTCGGAGGCCGCGGACCTCGTCATCACGGTCGATCGATTTGACCGGCTCTACGAAGCCATGGAGATCGCGCGCCGCACGCGCCGCATTGCTCGCCAGAGCATGATCACGGGGATGGCGCTCTCGCTGTGCGCGATGGGCGTCGCGCTTGCGGGCTACCTGCCCGCGGTCGCCGGGGCCCTGCTTCAAGAAGTGATCGATGCCGCGGTGATCTTCAATTCTCTGCGCGCCCTTCGAGCCGGCGTCACGGAGCGGCGCCTCAGCGAGGAGGACGCGGCCCTTACGCGGCGCTTCCATGACGAACACGAGGCCGTGGAGGAGGTGATCGCCCACCTTCTCGACGCCGCGGTCTCGCTCGACGCGCTGGGTCGCCACGAGGTCATGGCGGCGGTGCGCGAGGTGAATCGCATGTTGGTCGAAGACGTGGCGCCACACGAGGCGGCGGAAGAGACGATTCTCTACCCGGTTCTCGGACGCTTCTTCGGCGGAAGCGACCCCATGGGTACGATGAGTCGCGCGCACGTCGAGATCGCACACCGCATCCGCCGTTTGGGACAACTGATCGACGAAATCGGCGACGCGGTGCCCGACGACATGGACTTGACGGAACTGCGCAGTGTCCTCTACGGACTGCACGCGATCTTGAAGTTGCACACGGCCCAGGAAGAGGAGCACTACCTCTCGCTCGGTGAGGACGGGGCGCGGGAGCGAGCGAGCGTCGACACCTCCGCGTAGCGCCTCGCACCCTCGCACCACCCACGACTAGCCTCAAAGTACCTGTCGCGAAGAGGGTGCGCCTGGTCATCGAGGCGCTACGGGGGGACTACTTCATGCGCCGAGACGTCGTGGTGACGATGGTGCTGGTGTTGTTCGCGCTCGCGATGGGAGTGGGCGCGCGCGGAGCGTCCTCGGCGCCACTACCGACCTGGCAGTCCGTCAGCGCGGCCCCGGGTGACCCCGGCGCGATGTTTCTCATGACCGACGGCCAGGTACTGGTGTCGGATCAGGGCCCCAGTAATGCCGGCTCCTCGGGGTGGTGGCTCCTGACACCGTCGGCCAGCGGCAGCTACGCCCAGGGCACCTGGAGTGTGGCGGCGTCGCTGCCTACCGGCTACGGACCGCTGTACTTCGCCTCCGGAGTGCTGGCCGATGGCCGGCTCCTCATCGAGGGCGGCGAGTTCAACGGCACCGCGACCTGGTCGGGGACGAACCAGGGGGCGATCTACGACCCCGTCGCCAACCAGTGGGCGCCGGTGTCGCCCCCCCAGGGCGGCCAGGGCTGCTGGGCCCACATCGCCGACGCGCCCTCGGTGGTGCTCGCCACTGGTGTGTTCCTGCTCGGCGACTCTGGTTCCGCGACGACGTGCCAGGCGCTCTTCGACGAGTCCAGCGCCACGTGGACTTCCACCGGTACGGGCAAGGCTGATCCCAATACGGAAGAGGGTTTCACGCTGCTACCGAACGGAAAGGTTCTCGACGTCAACACGGGCTCCTCTGGCGCGGGGCCCTCGACTAACAGCGAGGTCTACGACCCCGCGAGCGGAACGTGGACATCGGCCGGCCACACGCCCACGGCGCTCGACGACGCGAGTGGAGAGGTGGGCCCGGCCACTCTCATGCCCACCGGTGAGGTCTTCGCCGAGGGCGCGACGGGAGCCACCGCGCTCTTTGACACGTCGAGCGCGACGTGGTCGCCCGGCCCATCGATGCCCGTCGTCAACGGCGCACAGATGACCGCGACGGATTCGTGCTCGGCGGTGCTACCCGACGGCAACGTGCTCTTTAATGCGAGTCCGGGAATGAATCCACCGACGGCGTGGTTCCTCTTTGATGGCACACGGATCACTCCGGTCCCCAACGACGTGGGCATGGCCTCGACGAGGGAGCAGTCGAACTACTGCAACGCGCTCATCTTGCCCACGGGGCAAGTTCTCGTCAATGACCGCAACGGGCCCCGGTCGATGGAGGTCTACAACGGCGGCGGGGTACCCGCCGCAACGTGGCGACCGAGCATTCGCACGCTGCCCACCCAGCTCGTTGCGCGTACGCCCTACACGCTCAGCGGGACCCAGCTGAGTGGACTCGATCAGGGCTCGTACTTCGGCGACGACCTGACCAACGCGACGAACTACCCGTTGGTCCAGCTGAGGAACGATCGCACAGGGCAGGTGACCTACGCGCGCACCTTCGACTTTTCGTCCACGTCAATCACTCCGGGGGCGAGTTCGTCGACGAGCTTCGTCGTTCCCGCGAGCGCCGACGACGGGCCCTCGACGCTGCGCGTGATCGCCAACGGCATCGCGTCGGCGCCGCGGACCGTCACCGTCGCCGGGGGTGTCGTGGAGCCGACTCCCCCGCGGCGAACCTCGATTTTCTGCGTGAGGGGCCACACCACGAGGAGAGTGACCGCCGTCAATCCCCGCTGTCCAGTGGGGTACCGCAGAAAGTAACTCACGACGGGCTTGGCAATACTACGTGGTACGTAGTAGTCTGACGTCATGGTCACGAACGCGACACGCGGGCTTCGTCGCCCGAATGATCCCTCGCTACTCCTGCTCACGAGCCTCGCGTCGGGCCCCAAGCACGGCTACGCCCTGCTCAAGGACGTCGAGGGGTTCGCCGGTGTCACGTTGGGTCCCGGAACGCTCTACGGAGCCCTGACGCGGCTGGAGGAGCAGGGGTTGATCGAACCGGTGGGTAGCGACGAACGCCGACAGCCTTATCGCCTCACCGCGAGCGGGGCCGTGGCGCTGCGTGAGGTGACCAGCGAGATGCGACGTCTCGCCCGGGTCGGTGCCACTCGCCTTCGACTCGCGCAGGTTGGCCCGTGAATCGCCGGCCCGAGCGCCTGCTGCGCTGGTACCCGAGCGCGTGGCGTGCACGCTACGGCGAGGAGTTCCTCGCTCTGCTCGAGGACCAGCTCGACGGTGAGGGTCTGGGCTGGTGGCCTCGCGCGAGGATCGCGGCCGCGGGGCTGCGTGAGCGTTTCCACGAGTCGGGCATCGTTGGCGAGGCCGCCTCGAGCGACGCGCGCCGCCGTGGCGGGTCCCTCCTGGTGCTCGCGGCGTGGGCGGGCATGGTGGTCGGTGGCGTTGGCTTGGCCAAGTCCGCCGAGCACTTCTCGGGCGCGATGGCGTTCTCGACTCGTGCCGACGCCCAGGTGGCCTACGACGTGGCGGTGGGCGCCGGTCTCGTGGGCTCGTTGCTGGTCGTCGTCGCTGCGCTGACCTGCCTGCCGGCATTCGTGCGCTTCATTGCCTCGGGGGGCTGGACACACGTGCGCGGCGCGGTTACTCGCGCGCTCGCGGCGTCGGCTCTCCTCGGCGTCGCGACGTTGGGTCTGGTCTGGTGGGCGCACCATCTCAGCGCGTCGCAACGAAACGGTGGCGACGCCGCCTACGGCGTGGCGTTCCTGCTCGTCGCGGCTCTGGGCGTCGTCGCGCTAAGCCTGTGGACGGCCGCCGCGATGAACACTGTCACCACGATGGAGATTGACTCACTCGTGTGGCGCGTCGAGGGTCTGCTGGCCGTTGGGGTGGCGGGGGCCGCGGCGTGCCTGACTGCGAGCGCTCTCGCGTGGTGGCTCGACGTGGGCCGTCACGCTCCCTGGTTCTTCCAGGGAACTGCGCCCAAAACGTCGCACTTTCCCTGGTCGACGCCGATGACGCTAAACGTGGCGATCATGCTCGTCTCCCTCGTCGTTGCCGGGTGGGGGGTCTCGCGCATCGCCTCGGCACGACTCGCGCTGGCGTCACATCCCTGACGGGTGCGAATCGCATCGAGGCGAGCAGGATCCGCTGGGTCCGTTCGCGAAAGTCCGGCGGCGAGGACTCTTGTTGCGTCGTCGCGACTGGGTCTACTTGTGGGTGAGTCCCGGGTCTCTGCGATGAGATCACCGCGAAAGTGAGCGGGCTGTCCGGGCCCAGCACTCTCGTGGTGGGCGAGGTGACTGGGATCATGGTGTCTCAGACGCTTAGTCTCAGGATTCCTGAGACATCAAAATGGTGGGCGAGGCGGGACTTGAACCCGCACATCCTTTCGAATACAGGCACCTGAAGCCTGCGCGTCTGCCATTTCGCCACTCGCCCTGGGCCTAGACACCTTAGTGCACCGGGAACTGGTGCGTTTCGCGCCTCCCGGAGCGCCAAAACCACCGGTACGATTGGATAGTCATGGTACTCAAGGGTGTGGAAAACCGGCTCGAGCGGATCTTTGAACGCACGCTATCGCGACCGTTCAAGGGGGGCTTGCAGCCCATTGAAATCGGCCAGCGCATCGTGCGCGAGGTCGACCTGACCCGACGTCTTTCGGGACACGGGCCGATCTCGCCCAACGAGGTGCGCGTCTGGCTTAGTCCTGAGGACGCCGAGCGCTTCGAGGGATTCCAGAAGGCACTGATCAGCGAGCTCGCCGAAACCGTACGCCAGCACGCGATCAGCGAGGGTTACAACTTCATCGGACCCGTCGTCGTCGAAGTGTTCGTCGATGACGACCTCAAGCGCGGCGACGTCGCCGTTCAGACGGACTTCGCGGCGGGAGACTCACAGCCGCGTCTGCTCGCCGACGACGGCCGGGCCTTCAGCGTGGGGGATAAACCCCTGATCGTCGGGCGTAGTCCTGAGGTGGACGTCGTGATCAACGACGCCAACGTGTCACGCCGCCACGCCGAGTTCTGGCGCACGACCGACGGGGTGGCGGTACGCGACCTGCAGTCAACGAACGGTACGTACGTCAACGGGCATCGCATCAGCGCCGTGTCGCTCTCGCCGCGCGACGACGTCACCATTGGCCCGCTCCACTTTCGGATTGAGCTCGCTTGAGTCTGCTCGCGGCGTCGAACTACGCGGCGCTCGTTCGCCCGCTGCAATTGATCATCATGATCATTGCGCTGCTCTTCTTTGCCCGCGTGATTCGCGTTGCGATGATCGAGGCCAAGCCCGTGGAGGGATCCTCGCGCCGGCGTCGGGTTCAAGCGCTCGCCTTGCGCTACATCGAGCCGCGTGAGCTAAAGGGCGAACGTATTGACGTGGAACCGGCGGTCGTCATCGGGCGAAGCGCGGAGTGCGACGTGATCCTCAATGACACCTACCTGTCGTCGCGCCACGCGCGCTTCGCCCACGACGGCGACGACCTGACTCTCGAGGACCTGGGTTCGACCAACGGTACCTACGTCAACCAGGAGATGGTGCGAGGTCGAGTTCTGCTCGAGCGCGGTGACATCGTCCAGGTTGGTGGTGTGTTGCTCGAGGTGATTCGTTGACGCGCTGGCGCTACGCCGCGGCCACCGATACCGGACTCGTGAGAGATCTGAATGAGGACGCCATCTTCGTCGACGACATGATGGCGGTGGTGGCCGATGGCATGGGGGGCCACGCCGCCGGCGAGGTTGCCTCGGCGATGGCGGTTGAACTGCTCGACTTCGACTTTCACCTGCGTCCGACGGTCGAGGGCCTTCAGCGTGCCATTGAGGAAGCGAATCGTCAGATCTTGAGCGACGCTCGCGAGACGCCCGAACACTTCGGCATGGGCACGACGGTGATCGCCGTGGGTCTGACCGAAGACGGCGACGGCGTCATCTCGCCGACCTTGTTCAACGTCGGCGACTCGCGCGCCTACCAGTTGCGCGACGGCGCGCTGCGCCAGTTGAGCGAGGACCACAGTGTGGCCGAAGAGTGGGTGCGCATGGGACGACTCACGCCGGAGGAGGCGCTGGTGCACCCCCGGCGCCACCAGCTGACGCGAACCCTCGGCGTCGAAGAGTCGGTCGACGTCGACGTGGTGAGCGTGGTGGCGAGTCCCGGGGACCGACTGCTGCTCTGTAGCGACGGCCTGTCCAATGAACTCAGCGCCGAGACCATCGCCCAACTCGCGAGCGCTCCGGCTCCCCTTGACGAAGCCGTGAGCGCTCTTGTCGACGCTGCGCGCAGCGCTGGGGGCCACGACAACATCTCGGCCATCCTCGTCGAGTTCGACGAGGTCACCAATACCGCGACGCCCATCAAGCGCACGGTCTCGACGGCGCGTCCACCGGCGGCGGCTCTATCAGGGACGCGATCGTACCGTCGCTCGCGACCCGCGTCGCGATTCACGTGGCGCGTCGTGGCCGCGCTCGTCGTACTGGCGGCCGTCGTGGCGGGGGGCATCGCCGTGGTGCGCTGGTACGCGTACTCCACCTACTTCCTCGGAGAGGACGCGGGCGTCGTGGCGGTCTTTCAGGGTCAGCCCCAGGGCGTGCTCTGGTACAAGGCCCACAAGATCACCGACACGGCGTACTCGGTCTCGCAGTTGCGCCCACTCGACCAGCGGGCCCTCGCTCACACCATTAGTGAGCCGACGCTCACGGCGGCGCTGAACTACGCCACCTACCTGCACAACGCCTGGCGCCTCAGCCAGCCCGCGACTCCCACGACGACCGTCGTGACGAGCACGTCGGGCGTGACCACGACGACGACCAAGAAGGTCGGCTGATGTCGCGGCGACTCACCGTCTTTGCGATCGTGATCGTGCTGCTCTTCGTCGCCGTCGCGGTCCAGGCGATGAACGTGCAGTTCTTTCGCGCGTCGGCCCTCGACGCGTCGCCGCTGAACCCGCGCAACTCCTCAACGTCGAGCCAGTTCCCGCGTGGTCAAATCGTCGCGGCCGACGGCACCGTGCTCGCGGAATCGGTGCCCACGGCGGGCTTCTACCGGTACCGGCGCGTATATCCCCTCGGATCGCTCACGTCGGGTGTGGTGGGTTTCGCGGGTCCGAGCTACATCTGGGGTCTCGAGGCCCAGTACAGCAACGTCCTGAGCCCCCACGCCCAGCCGGCCCAGAGTCTCGCTCAGGTGCTCGCTCCCACCAGTGCCGCCGACTCACTGAACCTGACCTTGGAGCCCGCGCTTCAGCGCATCGCCCGCAGTGGTCTCGCCGGGCGAGACGGCGCGGTGGTGGCCATCAACCCCCAAACCGGCGCCGTCCTCGCCATGTACTCGAACCCCAACTACAACCCCACGCCGCTCACCTCGCCGAACTACCAAGTGGCCAAGGCCGCGTGGTTGGCCATCAACACGAAGGACGCCCACGGACTTCCGCCACTGGGACTCGTGGCCACCCAGCAGACGTTCCCGCCCGGCTCGACCTTCAAGATCGTCACCACGAGCGCGGTGCTGTTGGGCAAGCCCCAGCTGTGGTTCAAGAAGTACCCGTCGGTCCCCTTCATTCACCTGCCGCAGTCCAACGTCTTGCTACACAACTTCGGCAACGTCCCCTGCGGTGGCGACGTGCAGGAAATGCTTCCGCCGTCGTGCGACCCGGGCTACGCCTCGCTCGGGCTCGATCTGGGTGGCGACGTGCTCGCGACGACGGCGAACGCCTTCGGTTTCAACACGACGCCACCCCTCGACTTGCCGGGCGTCGTGGCGAGCTACTTCCCGCCGGCCGCCTCGTTTCTCACCAACCTGCCGGGCGTTGCCTACTCGGCGATCGGTCAGCAGAACGTGCGCGAGTCCGCGTTGCAGAACGCGATGGTGGCCGCGGCGATTGCCAACGGCGGGACCATCATGACGCCCCACCTGATGGACTACGTCACCGGCCCCGACGGAACGGTCATCAGTCGCTTCAAGGACAGCGTGTGGAAGCAGCCCCTGAGTGGCGCTCAGGCGGCGCGCATCGTGCCCCTGATGCAAGACGTCGCGCGCTTCGGCACGGCGGCCGGGTGGTTTCTCGCGGCCGACGAGGTCGGCGCGAAGACCGGCACCGCCCAGACGAGCCTCACGGCGACCAACACGAGTACCGATGACTGGATGATCGCCTTCGCACCCGCGAGTCACCCGGAGGTCGCCGTCGCCGTCGTGGTGCCGTTCCAAGCCGTCTCGGGCACGGGTGCGGCGATCGCGGGACCCATCATGAAGTGCGTGATCGAGGGCGCCCTCGCCCTGGCGGCGGGACTGCCCGCCACCGGCACGTCCACGACGTGCCCCGCGTGAGAGACGTCTTTGACGTGAAAGCCCTAGGCTAGAACGGCAATGGAGCCCGTCAGCGACCCCCGCATCTACTCTTCGCGCTACCAGGTGACCCACCTGATCGCCCGCGGCGGAATGGCGTTGGTCTACCGGGCCCAGGACCTGCTGCTCAATCGCCCGGTGGCGCTGAAGATCCTCTACCCCGAGCTCTCCGCGGACTCGATGTTCGTCGAGCGTTTCCGGCGCGAAGCCCAGGCCGCGGCCAATCTCTCGCACCCCAACATCGTGCCGGTCTTTGACTGGGGCGAGGATGACGGCACCTACTTCATCGTCATGGAACTCATCGAGGGGACCTCGCTCGCCGACGTCCTGCGCGGCTCGCGCACGCTCACCGCCTCACGCTCGGCCCAGATCGTCGCCCAGGTGGCCTTCGCTCTCGCGTACGCGCACCGCCAAGGCGTTGTGCACCGAGACGTGAAGCCTGGCAACATTCTCATCACCGCCGACGGGCAGGTGAAAGTGACTGACTTCGGCATCGCCCAGGCGGTGGCGGTCGAAGACCACCTGGCCGAAGCGGGCTCGGTGATGGGTACCGCGACCTACTTCTCGCCCGAGCAGGCCGAGGGGGCCGCCGTCGACGGGCGCAGCGACGTCTACTCCCTCGGCGTGGTGCTCTACGAGATGGTGGTGGGCCGCCCACCCTTCATCGGTGACTCGCCCATCGAAGTCTCGAGCCAGCACGTGCGCGGCTCCGTGCCACCGCCCAGCGAGTTCTCCTCGACGGTCCCTCACGACCTAGAGGCGATCATCATGGAGGCGCTGGCGAAGGATCCGAACGTGCGCTACCAGAGCGCCGACGAGTTTCGCGCCGACCTCCTGCGCTACAGCGAGGGCCAGCCCGTGCGCGCGGCCCAGCGCGACGTGGCATTCTTCGGTGCCGACGCCACCCGGTCGGTGAGCGCCGTGACGGGCGACCGCACGCAGGCGGTGCCCGTCATGACGGGACCGCGCACCGACGTGCGCCGGCGTCGCAGCGGACGCAGCGGCCTCATCGCGACGATCGTGGTCGTCGTGCTCGCCGCGGCCGGCCTCTCGTACTTCTTGCTCGCCAACAAGTCCCCCTCGGCCACGTTGATGCCTAACGTCGTGGGTCAGGACGTGGCCACGGCGACCGCGACCATTATCGCTAACGGCCTCACGGTGGGCACGACGTTGCAGGTGGCTTCGAACAAGCCGGTCAACCAGGTGCTCTTCACGCGCCCGGCGGCCGGGGCCAGCGTCACGGCCGGCGAGTCCGTGACGCTTCGCGTGAGTACGGGACCGGCCAAGGCCCCCGTCACCGTGCCCGACGTCACGGGCTTCTCGCTCGCCGACGCCGAGAGTCAGTTGCAGCTACTCGGCCTCATTCCCAAACTCGACACGACTCAGACCGCTCCCGCGGGCACGACGCCCAACACCGTCTTCAACCAGTCGCCGGTGGGTAAGTCGTCGGCCCACGCCGGTGACACCGTGACCCTCTTCGTCCTCGCGTCGGGCCAGACGTACCCGATGCCCAATCTGGCCGGCATGACGACGAACCAGGCGCTGGTCACTCTGGGTTCAGACAGCCTCACACTCGCGCCCACCTCGGTGGAGAAGTGCTCGAACAAGATCGCCGCGGGTCTCGTCGTGGGGACCGTGCCCGCCGTGGGCACGCCGGTCAAGGCGGGCCAGGCGATCGAACTCGTCACCTCCTCGGGCTACTGCCAGGCCTACATGCCCAACGTCATCGGCGACACTCAGGGCGCGGCCAGTACGGCCCTGACGGGACAGGGTTTCTTGGTGGGTCAGGTGACGACGGTTGATACGGTGGCCAATCCGACGCTCTGTCTCACGCCCGGCGACTCGGGCACCGTGGCGGCCCAGAGCGTCGCGCCGGGCACGCTCGCGCCATACAACACGAGCGTCGACTTGCAGTTGTGCCCGTAGCGGCGCCCGTGATTCGGTAACATCGTCACCTATGGCGAGCAGCGGATCCAAGGGACGCAAGACAAAGTCGGTTGGTCGCTACACCGCGCCCGAGCGCAGCGGTCGCTACACCGCGCCCCACGCTCCCGAGTCTGATCACAGCCCGCTGTGGTACCCGTGGCTGCTCATCGACCTGCTGCTCTTTGGCCTCATCGTGATCACGCTGAACTACCTGTCGGTGCTGCCCGGCGCGGTGTCGTCGTGGTACTTGCTGGTGGGACTCGCCTCGATGTTCGCGGCGTTCTTCCTCGCGACGCGCTACCGCTGATCAGTCGCCCAAGCGCTCGATGATCGTGGCGTTGGCGAGTCCACCGCCCTCGCACATCGTCAGCAGGCCGTAGCGACCGCGTGTGCGCTCAAGTTCGTTGAGCAGCGTCGCCGCCAACTTGGCCCCGGAGGCGCCGAGTGGGTGACCAAGCGCGATGGCGCCGCCGTTGACGTTGACCTTGGACAGGTCGGCGTCGAGCTCCTTTTGCCAGGCGAGCACCACGGAGGCGAATGCCTCGTTGATCTCGACGAGGTCAATGTCCGCGAGACTCAGGCCCGACTTGGCGAGGATCTTGTGAGTGGCGGGAATGGGACCCGTGAGCATGGTGACGGGATCGACGCCGGCGAGGGCGAAGGAGTGGAACCGAGCTCGCGCCCGGTAGCCCAGCGCGGCCGCGCGCTCGGCGGACATGATGAGAACCGCGGACGCGCCGTCGGTGATCTGCGAGGAGTTGCCGGCGGTCACCTTGCCGTTCTCGAGGAAGGCGGGCTTCAAGTTCGCCAGCGCCTCGACTGAGGAGTTGGGGCGGATTCCCTCGTCGGCCACCATCACCTCTCCGGTGGGACTGCCGTCATCACCTCGTACGTCGATGGGGATGATCTCGTGTTCGAAGCGACCCTCGGCGGTCGCGCGCGCGGCGCGCAGATGGCTCTCGACGCTAAAGGCGTCGAGTTGCTCGCGCGTGATGCCCCACTGGTCGGCGATCATCTCGGCGCCGATGCCCTGGTTTCGCAGTCCGCCCACGGGCGCGTAGCGCTCGCTCACGCGCGGACCGAAGGGAAAGCCGGAGTCCTTGCCAATGGATGAACCCATGGGCACGCGCGTCATCACCTCGACGCCCGCCGCGACGACGACGTCGTAGGCGCCCGACATGACGCCCTGAGCGGCGAAGTGCAGCGCCTGTTGGCTCGAACCGCACTGGCGATCAATGGTCGTCGCGGGAACCGACTCGGGCCAGCCGGCGGCGAGCACGGCGTTTCGCCCGACGTTAAAGGCCTGCTCGCCGGTCTGGGAGACGCATCCCATGATCACGTCGTCGACGAGTCCGGTGTCGAGGTTGTTGCGACTGGCGAGCGCGCGCAGGGCCTCGCTCGCGAGGTCGACTGCGTGCCAGTTACGGAGTTTGCCGTTGCGCTTACCACCGGGCGTGCGCAGGGCGTCGACGATGACCGCGTCTTGCATGTTCGTGCCTTTCGACTGCTACCCGCGAAGCCTAGACGGGCCGGCACTATCGTCAACGACGTGGACCTTCGACGTGACATGGATCGCTGGTTGGGCGACGGGGGCATGGCGATCATCGGGGCCCTCGGCGGTTCGTTTGACACCTACGGCGTCGACGGCGAGGATTTGGGCTGGGTGGCCGGGACGTTTTCGCCCGCGGATCTCGCGTGCAACCCTCACGGCACCGTCCAGGCCGGCGTGCACACGGTGCTGCTCGACGCGGCGATGAACTTCGCGATCAACGCGGCTCTGACCGGTCGCGACCGCACGAACTCGACCATTGAGATTGCAACAGAGTTGATGCGCGCGGCTCGGCGCGAGGAGACCTACGCGCTACGTGGCGAGGTGGTGCGCCTCGCGCGCCAGATCGCCTTCGCGGAGGCGACGATCACGAACGCGGCGCACGAGATCGTCAGTCGCGCGACCGGCACGTTCTTGATCCACCGCGACGCGGGTTCGCCTGGAACCTAGATGTGGTCGGCGGGAATCTGACCGAGTCGTCCCGCCTGGTAGTCCTCGAAGGCCTGCTGGAGTTCGGCGCGCGTGTTCATCACGAAGGGGCCGTAGGCGGCGACGGGTTCGCGGATCGGCTCGCCCCCCAGGATCAGAACTTCGAGGGCCTGGGTGCGAGAGTCCTGGGTCTCGTTGGCCGAGAGCACCACGAAGTCACCGTCGACGTGCACCGCCATCTGGCCCTCGCCGATCGCGTGACGATCCATTCCCACGCTGCCCTGCCCAGCGAGCACGTAGGAGAGAGCGTTGTAGGCGCCGGGCCAGGGAAGCGCCAGCTGCGCGCCGGGCATCAGCGATACGTGCACGATCGTGATGGGGGTGTGGGTAGAACCGGGACCGCCGGCGTCGCCGAGGGAGCCCGCGATGACTCGAATGATCGCGTCACCCGCGTCGTTGGTCAGTAGCGTCACCGCGCCCGCTTCGATGTCCTGGTAACGAGGGTTCGTCATCTTCAGGCGCGAAGGCAAGTTCACCCAGAGTTGGATGCCGTGAAAGAGCCCGCCCGAGTCGATGAGCGCGTCCGGTGGTCGCTCGATGTGCAAGATCCCCGCCCCCGCGGTCATCCACTGCGTGGCGCCGTTTTGGATCACGCCACCGCCACCGATGGAGTCCTGGTGTAAGAACGTTCCCTCGATCATGTAGGTCACCGTCTCAAAGCCACGGTGGGGGTGCCAGGGGGTTCCTTTGGGTTCGCCCGGACCGTAGTCGACCTCGCCCATCTGGTCCATGTGCACGAAGGGGTCGAGGTCGGCCAGGTCCACGCCGGCGAAGGCTCGACGCACGGGGAAACCCTCGCCCTCGAGGCCGCGCGGGGCGGTGGTGATCGACTTCACGCGCCGGGCGCGATCGCCCGCGAGGGGTACGACGACGCGCGGTAGCTCAAGTGGATTCTCAACGGTGACAGCGGGCATGGGCTGATCCTAACGAGAGTGAAATTCGTTCAATCGCCGGGTTCCTGGGTTACGGCGACGTCGTGGCGCCAAAGGCGCCGGGCTCGATCGTGATGAATAGCGCGGTCGCCTCGGCGATCAGCAAGTCGCCCGAGGTGACCGAGGCCGCGAGGTGAACCTTGCGGCCCGCTTGTGAGGCGATCCAGCCGCGCGCCGTAATCGGCTCGCCGAGGGGCGCCGGCGCACGGTACGAGAGGGAGAGCGTGGCCGTGAGTCCGAAGGCGCCGTTCATGCTCGCGGCCAGTCCCATCGTCTCATCGACCAACGAAGCAATGACCCCACCGTGCGAACGGCCCGGGGCGCCCTCGAAGGCTCGGCCCAGCGTGACGCGCATCGCCGCGATGTCGCCCTCGCGCCAGAGCGTCGCGCCGAGTCCCATCGGGTTGGCACCACCGGAGACGAGCGAATGCGCGAAGGCCAGGCTCGCTCCCGCGGCCTCCTCATCGGGAATGGGTAGCTCCAGGTGCTCCGCTAACTGAACTCGGGGGACCCACTCGCGGATCGGCTCCTCGCGCACGAGGGGCATTAGGACCTGCACCGCGCTCTCGAGGGCGTCGAGGGTGGCGTCGGAGAGATCGTGGGCGACGAACGCGTGACCGAGCTCGCGCAGTTGCGCAGCCACGATTGCGCGGCGCTCGTCGCTCATGACCCGCGGTAGTAGGGCGCGGCGGCGGCCAGGGCGCGATCGAGGCGCGCGAGGCCGTCGGCGGCCTCCTCGGCGGTGATCGTGCACGGCGGCACGACGTGGATCCGGTTGAAGTTGGTGAAGATGAGCAGCTTCTCGGCCCTCGCGGCCGCGACGACGGCGTTCATCGCCGGCGAGCTGGCGCCGTAGGGGGCGAGGGGTTCTCTGGTGGCGCGGTCCGCGACGAGCTCGAGGGCGAAGAAGACACCCAACCCGCGGACGTCCCCGATAACCGGGTGCTTCTCCGCGAGCGCGAGGAGCCCCGGTCGCAACACCTCATCACCGATGAACTTGGCGTTCTCGACGATGCTCTCGTTCTCGAAGGCCTCGATCGTGGCGACCGCGGACGCGCAAGCCAGTGGGTGACCCGAGTAGGTGAGGCCGCCCGGGTAGACGCGGTCGTTGAACGTCGCGCTGATCGCCTCGTTGAGCACGACGCCGCCCAGGGGCACGTAGCCCGAATTCACGCCCTTGGCGAAGGTGACGAGGTCGGGGGTCACTCCGTGGGCCTGGTACGCGAACCACTCCCCGGTGCGCCCGAAGCCCGCCATCACCTCGTCGGCGATGTAGACGATGCCGTGGCGGTCGCAGATCTCGCGCACGCCCTGGAGAAAGCCCGCGGGCGGGACCATGATGCCGGCGGTGCCGGGCACGGTCTCCAGGATGATCGCCGCAACCGTCGAGGGACCCTCGAAGGCAATGGTGGCCTCGAGGTTCTCCAGGGCGCGCTCGCACTCTTGGGCCTCGGTGGTCGCGTGAAAGTGCGAGCGGTAGAGGAAGGGACCAAAGAAGTGCACCACGCCCGCCGCGCCGTGGTCGTTGGGCCAGCGGCGCGGGTCGCCGGTCAGATTGATCGAGGTCGACGTCGCGCCGTGGTAGCTGCGGTACTGGGCGAGGACCTTGTGACGTCCGGTGTGCAGTCGCGCCATGCGCACCGCGTGCTCGACGGCCTCGGTGCCGCCGTTGGTGAAGAAGACCTTCGCCGCCCCCTCGAAGGAGTGGTCCAAAATGAGCTCGGCCGCGCGGTAGCGACTCACGTAGCCGTGCTGGGGCGCGATGGTGCACAGCGTGGCGGCCTGCTCCTGGATGGCCGCTACCACGGCGGGGTGCTGGTGACCGATGTTGGTGTTGACCAACTGGGAGGAGAAGTCGAGGTAGCGCGTGCCCTCCTCGTCGATCACGTAGACGCCCTCGGCGTGCGAGACCATTAGGGGGTTGAGCGTGGCCTGCGCGGACCAGGAGTGAAAGACCGAAGCCCTCTCCCTCTCCTGGCTGGTCATGTGGGTGCGGTCGTTAGCCATATCACGGTCCTTTTCGTGCCTAAACGAACGCTAACGCACCGGCGCCACGACCACCTTTCGTCGAGTGGCTCTGCTCGCGAGACGTGACTAGGTTCGAGTTAACGGAGGTGTCCATGACCACTTACCCACTCGGCGCTCGGCGGGCTGCACGCTCGCTCGCCGCACTCGCGGCCCTCGTGATGTTCGTGACCGGTCTCGTGACGCTCTCGCCGGGGGCGCGCGCGAGCGCCGCGGCCACGCCGGCGTGTCTCGCCGGGCACGTCAACGCGACCAGTTCACTCTCGAGCCGTCCGGGGGGCACGACGGCCCAGCTCGTCTTCAGTTCCACCGCGTCGCCGAGTTGCCTGTGGAGCGTGAACGCGACGGGCTACCAGTGGCTGAGCGCTAGTGGCGTGGCGATTGGTCCGGTCATCTACCAGTTGCCGCGCACTCTGAGCGCGCGCTGGACGCCGCTCTACTTCGGCTTTCAGGCCGTCGCACGCCTGTCCACCATGGCGGGAGTCCAGTGCACGACCAAGAGCGCGACGAGCGTGCGTGTGGGCGCTCCCGGAGTGACGACGCCCTACGTCGTGGCCTTGGCGCGTGCGGTCGCGGTGTGCGTCGGAGGCACGACCGCCTGGTCGAGCGTGACGACGGCGTTGCCCACCACGCCGCGCTGTCGCTCGGCCCAACTCGCCATGAGCCTGGGAGGCACCAACGGCGCGGCGGGTACCACCTACCACGCGCTGATCTTTCGCAACGCCTCGTCGAGTGCGTGCGTGGTGACGGGCATCCCCACGGTGCACCCGCTGCGCAGTCTCGCCATCGGTGACTACCTCGGGCCCCGCGCGCGACCCGATAGCGTCGCGGGTTTTGGCTATCCGGTGCGTCTCGTTCCCGGAGCGAAGGCGAGTGTCGCGTTTGGCGTCGCCACTACCGGGAACTGGTCCGCGGCGACGTGCGCACCCGCGCGCGCGGTCGCGGTGTCCGTGACCGTCTCGGGAGCGCGCGGGATGATTCCCCTCGCGTTCTCGACGTGCACGAAGTTGGTCTCGACGTCAATTCGCGGTGTGGTCGCGGGGGTGAACGGCCTCTAGGCCGGCTTCGCGCTCGCGTTCACGCTGTCGGTTGTCGTCGCTGCCTCACGCGGGTTCGGCAGAAAGATCGCGACGACGACCGCGGCGGCGGCCGCGAGCGCCCCCCCGTGCAGGGCGTTCTGGAAGGCGTGCACTTGGGCAGAAAGTTGTGCGGCCGGCGTCGGGGTGACGCCCGTGAGGTCGTGGCGCACCGTCGAGGCGGCGACGCTCACGAGCACCGCGAGACCCACAGATCCACCGATTTGCTGGGAGGTATTGAGAAGGCCTGAGGCGAGCCCGGCGTGGCCGTGGCCCACGACTGAGACCGCGTTGAGCATGAGCGGCACGAAGATGAGGCCCATCCCCAGGCCCATCATGACCAGGGCCGCGAAGACGACCGGGTAGTGCGAGCCGGCGTGCAGCGTTGACGCCGTGGCGAGCGCGCCGGTCACGAGGAGGGGGCCCGCGATGAGGAAGGGACGGACGCCGAGGCGTCCCACCAGGCGTGAGACGACCTGGCTGGTGCTCGCCACCATGACCGGCACCGGCAGGTACGCGACGCCCGCGAGCACGGGCGAGTAGTGCATGACGTTCTGGAGGAATTGGGTGAGGAAGTAGAGCAGCGAGAGCATGGCCCCACCCACCAGCAGCATGATGGCGTAGCCCAGGGCGCGCCCCTGGTGCTGGAGGAACGACAGGGGTACGAGCGGGGCCTTGGCGCGTCGCTCGACGACGAAGAAGGCGACGAGCAGCGCGAGCGCGAGGGCGAAGGCGCCCAGGGTCGTCGAGTGGCCCCAACCGGCCTCGGGAGCGCGCACGAAGCCGTAGACGAGTGAGGTCATCGACCCGGTGATGAGTAGCGCCCCCGGCACGTCGAGCTGGCTGTGAGTTGCCTGGCCGCGCTCGAGGGCGAGGGGGGCGAGGATGAGAAGGGTGAGGCCGATGGGAACGTTCACGAAGAAGACCCAGCGCCACGATACGTAGTCCACGAGCAGTCCCCCCAGGAGCAGCCCGGACGCGCCACCGGCCGCGGTCATCGCTGCGAAGATGGCCATGGCGCGCCGGCGCGCGTGGCCCTCGGGGAACGTGGTGACGACGAGCGAGAGGGCGGTGGGCGAGGCGATGGCGGCGCCGAGGCCCTGGACCATGCGAGCGGCGATCAAGAGCGCCGGGCTCGACGCGAGACCCCCCGCGAAGGACGAGAGGGTGAAGAGGGCGACACCCACCATGAGCATGCGACGACGCCGAAAGAGGTCGCCGAGGCGACCACCAAAGAGGAGCAATCCGCCAAAAGCGAGGACGTAGGCGTCAATCACCCACGCGAGGCTCGCCACCGAGAAGCCCAGTGAACGCTGCAGCGTCGGCAGGGCGATGTTGACGATCGTGAGGTCGAGCATGACCATCAACTGGGCGATGGCGATGACGACGAGCGCGAGGCCGGGGTGGCGCGTGCGTGAGGTCGGTACGGCTGTCTCGGCGGGTAGGGCCACGACGTCTCCTTTGCTTTGGCTCTGAGCGGCTCGCCCCCATCCGACCGGAACCGGTTCTCTTGCATGCTAAGGGCTCGCGACTGGCGAGGTCTCGGTGACGACGTCGGCCGTACGCCCCAGACGAGGCGGTAAGTCCGACGCGGCGACGGACAGTGATAGGCGTTACCCAAGGAGGGATTGTGATCCGTCTCACTCGTCTCGTCGCGTCGGTCTTGGTGGCTGGCGCGACGTTCATCATCCCGTCGCTCAGCGCCTCGGCGAGCGCGGTCGCGGGTTCGTGCGTGCCCGCCCAGATGTCGCTCTCGCTGGGTCGACCCAACGGCGCCGCGGGCACCATCTACTACCCGATCGTCATGACGAACCGGGCCCGCCAGTGCGCGATCTGGGGCGTTCCCGCAATTCAGCCGGTCGACACGACGCGACGGGCATTGGGCCCGAGCGCACGCAACACGAGCATGGGTGAGATGCCGGTACGTCACGTGCTCGCCCACGGTCAGTCCGTGAGCGTCGGCTTCGGGGTCTCGGAGACGGGGAACTACTCGCGCGCGACGTGCCAGCCGCGGGTGGCCCACGGCGTGATCGTGTCGCTCGCACCCTTCGTGAGGCCGACGTACCTTGCGCTCGTCATCTCGGTGTGCACGCGCGAGGCGAGCACCACCACGCGATTGCTGGCCCCCGGAGTGACGGGTGCGTAGTTAGGTCGCGAGGTCGCGTCGGTCGAATGACCACAGGGCGAAGGCGCCAAAGACGAGCGTGACCGCGACGACGAGTCCGAGTCGCCACCAGTGAAAGCCGGTGCCGAGGGGGTCGACGCCCAGCGTGTGCTGCCAGAGTGAGAGGTTTCGCACCGGACGCAACCACGACACCAGCTGGGAGAAGGTCGCGAGCAGATACGACGCCAGCGCAATGGTCGTGGTCACACCGCGCGCGATTCCTCGGCGACCCGTCGTCGCGCCTAGAGCGAGGGCGAACGTGCCGAAGGCCACGGCGAAGAGCCACGATCCCAGCACCGCGGCCGTGAGGGCCGACCACGCGACGTGCAGCTTGAAGAGGGGACCGAGGGCGCCGAGGGCGCCCTCGAGTGCCGCCGCGATCACGATCGTGCCGACGACGAGGGCGAGCCACTTCTCGGAGACGAAGCGTCGCCGCGAGATCGGATTGGCCAGCAGCAAGTCAATGGTGCGCCGCTCCTCTTCTCCCGCGGTGAGGTCCGATCCCCACAGCACCGCGAACAAGGTGAGCAGCAGCGGCGCGACGAAGGAGAAGACCTCCGTGCGCAAGTAGCCCGCACCGGTCGTGTAGTCCTGGAGTTGGAAGAGCTTGCGCAGCGCCTCCGGGTAGGCGTCGAGGAGCTTGGAGAAACCCGCGTTGCCGTGCACGGTGGGATACATCGCAAGCATCACCAGACAAAAGGCGACGATGCCGATAGTCCAGCCAATCAGCGCACCGCGCTCCTCGCGCAGGGCCCGCGCGAAGATCGTGCGCAGTCGCGTCGGACCGGCGTCGACTTGGAGTTCAGGAGGCGTTGTCATAGAAGGAGAGGAACACCTCCTCAAGGCTCGGCTCTCGCACCGAGAGGTCTTCGAGATCGCTCGCGGCGATGGCCGAGACGACCGGTCGCAAGTCGCCGGTCACTTCCAGGTGCACGTCGCGGCCCGAAACCGTGCAGACGGTGACCCCGGGCAACGACGCGAACGCGTCTCGCGAGGGCTCCTGGCGCAGGCGAACGTCGATGAGGTGGGCCGCGCGCTGGCGCAGGTCGAGGACGCGTTCCACGGTGACGAGTTCGCCGTCGCGGATGAGGCCGACGCGGTCGGCGACCTGGGCGACCTCGGAGAGCACGTGCGAGGACAGAAAGACGCTGCGTCCCGCGGTGGCGGCGGCGCGCAGCATGTCGTGGACCTGGCGCTGGACGAGTGGGTCGAGCCCCGACGTCGGTTCGTCCAGGACGAGGAGGTCGGGTTCGCCCATCAATGCCGCCACGATCCCCACCTTTTGACGCGTGCCGCGCGAGAGGCTGCGAATCGGTCGATCGAGGTCGAGCTCGAGGGTGGTGGCGAGGGAATGGATCTGGGACCACTCGGGGCCCCCGCGCAGGTGCGCGAAGTGAGAGAGGACGTCTCTCGCACTCAACTGCTCGTAGAGGGCGAGGTCGCCGGGCAGGTATCCCACGCGACGGCGAATCTCCACGCTGTCGCGGCGCGAGTCGCCGCCAAAGACGCTGATCGTGCCGGCGGAGGGCCGAATGAGATCGAGCAGTAGTCGAATCGTGGTCGTCTTGCCCGCCCCGTTGGGGCCGAGAAAGCCGAAGACCTCACCGGGTTGCACGTTCAGAGTCAAGTTTCGCACGCCGCCGCCGCCGCGGTAGATCTTGGTCACGCCGTCAAAGCGCACGACGGCCCCGTCGGAGCCGCTCGGCGCTCCGGTCGTCGGACTCTGTGTCTCCAGCATGGACACCTCGCAGTGGCATCGCTTCCACCAGTGACGGTAGCCCGTTGACCGGCATGGTGTTAGAGGACTCGGTCACATCTGGTGTGGCGAATTCCCTGCTCACAGCGTGGAGCGGAAGCTGGGGGGCGTTCTTGAGAGGGGAAGCGACTTCATATCACAACTTGAGTTGCGTTTCCTACAATGTCGAGGTAGAGTGAAACGCTACTCAAGTTGATATAGGAGAGCAAGTGAGTCCCACCACGGTTAGGGTTGCGACGACGGTCTGGTCGGTCTCAATTGACGTCACCACGACCCTGGAGGTGTCGGCAGAGGTCGCGTGGCGCGATCTCCTCGACACGCACGCCTACCCCGACTGGAACCCTTTCGTCACGAGACTCGACGGCACCCTCGCTCCCGGGCAACGCCTGGATGTTGATCTGGCCCTCGGCGGGAGACGCGTGCACATGCGACCTCGAGTCACCGAAGTGCTCCAGGGCCGTTCGTTCGCGTGGTTGGGCCACCTCGTCCTGCCCGGTCTGTTTGATGGTGCCCACCGCTTCGAGATTCGCCCCCTCGACGACGCGCGCAGCGAGCTCGTCCAGAGCGAGACGCTCTCCGGCGCCCTCGTTCCCTTCGCGCGTCGTCTTCTCACGGGTGACACGCCGCGCGGCTTCGTCGCCATGAACGACGCGTTCAAGACGCGGGTGGAACGTGCCCGCTAGTGGCGCCCCTCGTCAGCGGCGCGGGGCGGCCGTCGCCGACGCGGTGCTCGCCGCGACACTCGAACTTCTCGCCGAGCGTGGCTATGGCTTCAGCGTCGAAGACGTCGCTCAGAGAGCGCGGGTGCACAAGACGACCATCTACCGCCGCCACCTCACTAAGTCGGCCCTCGTGGCGAGCGCCATCGAGGGTCTCGCGGTTGCCGAGATTCCTCTAGCCGTCACCGACGACCCGCTGGCCGACCTGTCCACGCTGGCAGTCAGCGTGGCTCGTCTGTTGGGAAGCCCCACGGGGACACGAATCCTTCGCGCGATGTTCCTGGCGGCCAGCGACGACGCCGAGGCGCTCACCGTGGCGCGACGGTTCCTCGCCGGGCGCTACGACGTGGCCCTTGACATCGTCACGCGCGCGGTCGCGCGCGGACAGCTGCGCGCGAGCGTGGACCCGCTGCTCGTGTGGGGAGCGATCGTCAATCCGCTCCACGTTCGTGCGTTGCTCGGCTATCCGGTGAGTGAGGGTGCGGCACGAGAGCTCGTCGCCCTCGTCGTCGAGGGGGCGCGGGTCCCCACCACCTAAGAATTCTCCTCGGGCTTCGCGCGTTGGGGTGACCGCGCTGACATCTCCCGCGAGCGAAGACCTAGTTGCCGTGCCCAGCGCCACAGAGCCAGGTCGTAGCCGCCCTTGACGACGCCCGCGACTAGCAGCGGCACACCCAGACCCAGCGACTGCAAGGCGCCCCCGATGAGTGGGGCAACCGGGCGCACGGAGTAGCGCGCGGCGTTAGTCACCGCCGCCGCTTGACTTCGCTCCGGTGGGGTGATGACGCTCATGACGAGTGCCTGGCGCGTGGGAACGTCCATCTGGGAGAGCGTGGTCTTAGCGATCAGAAGGACCGCCGCGAGGCGAAACGACGGCGCGAAGGCCATTGCCGCCAGGAGTACGTTGCTCGGCAGGTGAGTACCCACCATTGTCTCCACGAGCCCAAATCGGCGCGCGAGCAGCGGCGCGACGAGTACCGAGAGCGCCTGGGTGATTGAAACGCCAAAGAAGAGCCACCCGAGCGCCGTCAGCGAGACGCCGTAGCGCGAGACGAAGTAGTAGGAGAGGAAGCTCGCGGTCGCGAGACCTCCACCGGCGGCGTCGACGGCAAAGAGCGCCGAAAGTCGGTGCACGACGTGGCGCGAGGGTCCTAGGCGTGTTCGACCAACTCGCGCGTTGGCGAGCCTCGGTACCTCGACCGCGCGCGAGAGTCCCCACGCGGCGAGGGCGCCGACGAGTCCGACGGGCACGAGCGCGCCAAAGAGCATGGCGTGAGTTCCTCTCACCGAGGACCCGAGGTGCACACTCGCGGCTCCGAGGGCCCCGAGGGCGCCAAAGGCCGCGCCCGCGGCGTTGTACCACCCGTAGACGCGCCCGGTGCCGCCATCCTCGGTGGCCAGCATCACCTGCTCCAACGTCGTGGCCGGACCGTTGTCGACGACGTCGGTCGAGAGAGTGCCGGTGAGTGCGACGACGAAGAACAGCCACGTCGGCGGATCCGACGCCAGAATCACTCCCGCGACAGCTACGCCGAGAAAGAAGAGTCCGTAGGATCGGCGTCGTCCGAAGCGGTCGGCGAACGCCCCGACGACGAGGGACATGAGGGCGCTGCCGGCAATGAGAGAGGCGAGTAGGACGCCCGCCTCGAGGGCCCCGACGCCGCGTGCGGCGAGCTGATCGCCGAGTACGACTGCGGTGAAACCATAGCCAAGGCCGCGCACCGCCTGGCCGGTCACGAGGAGGCGGGTGTCTCGACTGAGTGGCTGTCTCACGACAGATAGTCTCCACCACTTGGGCCCACGCGGTGACTTCGAAATTGCGTTCTGGTGCGAGGGGTGACGATGACTGTCGGTGCGTGGGCCACGCCGCGATCGACATGCCCCACATGATCGACGTTCGCGATACGCGTACGTTCTCGGCGTGTCGCCGCCGTTCGGCCCGGCCGGGTGATGGGCGGTGTTTGGCTTGGGGTTCCACTTGTCCGATTGCCTCGTCGTGAGAAATTCGGATAAGGGCAAGAACTCTTGGTCAGAGTCACCGGACCAAGTGGTACGGACGCCGTATCTCGCCAGCAGTGTTCTCGTTGATCACCAAGACTCGCGACGTCCTTCACCACGGTGCGGCCCACTCACCTCCGTGTGGCTGGCACAGACCGCCATCGACTTTCTCACCATCGACTCTTCAATCACCACCTCACTGCGCTTCATGGTCACTGTGAGTTGGCGACGCTTCGAGATTCCAGTTGCCACAGCAGGGCTACTCCACTCTCGAATCGTGCCTCGCGTTGTCCGTCGTCTACGCCGCGCCGGTACCTGAAATCAACACCTGGTGCCACGTCGCGCCACCGTTTCGCGTGGCCAGAACGGCGACGCCATTCTTGACTCCCCACGTCGCCCATCCGAAGCGACCGTCCGTCAGCGAGAGACTCGCCGGAGACGCGTCGTAGGTGCTAGAGAGTCGGCGTAGTGAGGGTGCCGTGAAGGCGTTGCCGGACAGGCTGAACCACGTAGCGCCCGCATCATTGGTGGCGATGATCTCTTGGTGCCAGGAGAGGCGCCACCTCGTGGGAGAGATGACGTCAGCGGTCCACAGATGCGGGGGGCTCGGGGGATACACCGGAGAGAACGAGCGTCCCCCATCGGATGTTGCGTAGATCAGTGTGGTGTCGCCGTAGAAAAGCGTCGTCGCGCCTCGCCGGCCCGACATGACGATGGGGCCACTAAACGCGTACCCGCCGGACACGAGTGGCGTGGGTTGGGCGACGTTCACGGACGACCACGTGTGTCCGAAGTTGTCACTGCGATAGAGCATCGCTTGGGAGGCGTTGCACCAGAACCTCGCCCACAGCGTGCTCGGCGGCGTGAGAGAGAGCTGCTTGTCGCACTCAAAGGGCAGTCCGCGGTCGACGACGTCGCTGCCGCCGAAGCTCTTGGTGTTGTCAAAGACGAGTCGCCAACTGCTGCCGCCGTCGTGAGTGACCGCCACCGCCAGTGGTGCCGCTCCACCCGCTCCCCAGGATTGCGTGCAGACACCATCGCGGGTGTTCCAGAACGCGAGTTGGCAGCCAACGAGGGGAAAGGCACCTTTGCGAGCCCAGTGACGTCCCGCGTCAGTCGTGGCCCACACGTATCCCCGCGGGGACGCGGTGAGAGTCGCGGGACCCCCCGCTAGCCACGCATCGGTTGGCGAGATCGCCACGAGTTGCCCAATGGCCGTCGTCGCAGAGACGCGGTTCATACCGGTGGGGGTTGCGTTGCGCCAACGGCGACCACCGTCGTTTGTCCACTCGATGCCTTGGCCTGAGCCTGGTCGGCCGGATTGATCGGAAGTGAAGACCCACATGGTCTCGCCCCCCACGGGCGTCGTCGAGACGACCGATTGACCGGGAAGTATGAGCGACGACGGCGTGGTCTTGGTGCTGGCCACGTCGGCTGGTCCCGAAAAAGGCGTGCGCAGGTGGACGTTCGCGTTTGGTCCACGCTTCTGGCCACCAGTCACGAGCAGAATCGTTGCGGCCACTACCGCAAAAATGAGTAACGAGATGATCCAGCGTCGGCGCCTGGCACGACGACGTGCCTCTCGGATCAGTAACTCATCGTCGGCGAACGGTGGCGCCTCGCGCTGGGGAGAATGAACCGTCGCCATCGAACCTCCGCCGTCGAAATTTGATACTATTTCAGATAG
Source organism: Actinomycetes bacterium (assembly GCA_021779735.1). Lineage (GTDB taxonomy): Bacteria > Actinomycetota > Acidimicrobiia > Acidimicrobiales > RAAP-2 > RAAP-2. The sequence continues at coordinate 41,671 of JAJYAC010000003.1, read as the reverse complement.
TACTATGAGATTCCGCGATGTCAATAGGCACGACACGGTCTCGGTCTATCAACAGGTGGCGGCGGAGATTCGCCGAGCAATCGCCGAGGGTGAGGTCGTAGAGGGTGAACGTCTGCCACCGGCCGTCGATCTTGCGGCAATCCTCGAGGTCAACAAGAACACGGTGATCCGCGCACTCCACGAATTGCGCGACGAAGGATTGCTCGACTTCACTCGTGGACGTGGCGTGAGGGTCGTCGGAACACCGCAGCGCGGGGCGGTGATCGGTCGAGTCGATGAACTGCTCGACTTCGCTCGTCGGCAGGGCTTCCAGCGTGACGAGGTGATTCAACTCATACGGGCGCGCCCGAGTCCGGGTTGAATGGGTCGCCTCCTGAGATCTGCGGGCAGAGTCGTGGACCGCGACGCGCGACATCAAGGCTGGCGCCGAGTTCTCCCCTTAAGAAACGTTTGTCCAAACGGATTGGGCCCATTCGTCCAAGTCCCTCGTGGTGGGGAGGTCGGACAAAGTATGTAGTACCTGATCGCGAGCTCTTAGCTCAGTGCCGAGTTCAACTCCTTCACCAGGGCGAGCCAGTTTCGTCACCAAGGAACGACCCTTTCTCACCATGTCAGGACTGAGATACCCAGTGGCGGACAGAACCCTTGGGCGGACAGAACCCTTGGGCGGGCAGAACCCTTGCGCGGGCTTGGCCCAGCCGATACAGTGGATGTCATGACACAGCCCATTTTGGTCACCAATCAGCAGCGGGGACGACTGTCTCTTGGGGCCCTCGCCACGGCAGACCAGTACATCGCCCATGCCGAGCCAGGTGGAGTCATCGTGCTGGAGCCCGCCACAGTAATCACGGAGACGGAGAAGAAGCTCCTTCAAGATGCGGGTCTTATGGCTGCGATCGAACAGAGCCGCCAGCACCCGGAGACGCTGAAGCGCCGGGACCGATCTGGCTCTCCCCGCAACTGAGTCGCGCCCCTCTTCGTGGCGATTCTCTACTTCTCCGACCAGGCCAACGACCTCCTGGATGAACTAGAGGAGACCCCCAGCCGACACGACCTCCTTGGGCGCATCAACACCGCTCTCGACATGCTCGAGGCCGATCCGCTGGATGCCCGATGCCGGCGCCGGCGGTTTCAGAACATCGGCTGCTGGGGCATCACGGTCTTCCACCACGAGGGAGTCTGGCTGATCCTGTGGGAAGAGAGAGATGAGGCGTGCGCGGAGATTGATGTCCGTGCGATCACTCGTGACCCCTGAGCTGTCGCAGTTTGGCCGGGGGCCGGCCACTGCGAAAACGTCCGAGCAGGTCCGCGCCCAACCGCGCGCGTCTTTGTCCAAATGTTTTTCCGAACGGTTGAGGGACCTTTATCCGAATCCCTCGTGGTGGGGCTAGTAAGAATCGAACTTACGACCTCGTCATTATCAGTGACGCGCTCTAACCGACTGAGCTATAGCCCCAGGGAAACCAGTCTACCGTGCCGACGTGGGCCCCTCGAGGGGAGTGTCCCAGAGCCGCGCGGCGATCGACTGGCTGGCGGTGGCGAGCAGGGTGCCGCGCTCGCTCCAGAGGTACGCGGTGCCCTGTCCGAAACCGTTGGCCAGGGCGTGCATGTGGATGTCGCAGAGAACCCACTCCGTGGGCTCGAGGGCCACCACGCGTAGCGTGTTGTCGAGACTGCGACCCATGGTGCGCCGCCCCATGGGCTGACTCGCGCCGCCGGAAACGTAGTCGCCGAAGATCGCGAGGGTCGCAGCTGAGGGCTCGAAGTGCCCGGGCACCCGCGCCCAGATGCCCGAGTGCGCCGAACCCGGCGTGCCGTCGAGCTTCTCGAAGGGGGTTCCGAGGGCGACGCGGGCGTCGACGTGCTCGAAGATCGACTCGCCCATGCCGCGCGGCAGCTGTCGTGGCGGGCAGTCCTCGGGCGCGGGGACGACGGGCATCTCGACCCAGGGGGCGTCGGCGCTGAGGGTTCCCGTGCCGAGGGCAGCGTTCACCGTGAGGACCTCGCGGCCCTCCGCGCGCGCGACCGCGCGCGCCTGGGTGACGTGGCGACCCTCGACGACGAGCTCGGTGACGACACTGACGTCGGCCCCGAGGGGCGCGTGCGAAAGGTACTGCGCACTGCCCCACACGGTGGGCCGAGCGGACGCCTCCTCGAGCGCGACGAGCCCGGCGGCCAACCCGCAGCCGCCAAAGAGGAACTGACCCGGCGTGATCAGTCGTTCGGTGACGCGAAAGCGCCACGTGGAGTCGTCCTCTCGATGCATGTCGAGAAAGTGCCGAGCGTCCACGAACGCCGAGGCTAGCAACGCCCGTCGCCACCTCTGGCGACGCAGGCGGGCAGACTGGGTGACGTGATTGACCCGCGCTTCGTCTACCTCGCGATGCTCCTGTCACTTGTGGGAGTGGCGGGTTACATCCGCGACACGCTGCGCGGTTCGACGGCGCCTAATCGGGTCACGTGGGGCCTGTGGGCCCTCGAGGGAGTGCTCGCCTTCGCGGTCGAGGTTACCCAGCACGTGGGACTGGCCGCGGGTATGACCCTGATGCTCGGCTTGGGTCCGGTGCTCGTCGTCCTGGCTTCGTTTCGTGGCCACCACGGCGTGTGGAGACTCTCCACGTTCGACATCGTCTGTGGGATCCTCTCGCTCGCGGGGATTGCCTTCTGGGCGCTCGTGCACGAGCCCACGGTGGCCCTCATCTCCTTCGTCGTCGCCGACCAGGTGGCGGCGCTTCCCACCGTGCGAAAGTCCTGGCTCGCTCCCCAGACCGAGACGTGGTGGGCCTTTGCCATGGGGTCACTGAACACCGGCATCACGTTGCTGACGCTGCACCAGTTCACCACTGTCGGGGCTCTTTTCCCGGGCGTGATCATGGTCACCGACGCGATCCTCGTTCTGCTCATCGTCACGCGCGTGGGGCCACGACTACGCGCGAACCGTCCTCAGACGGTGGCCGTCTCGTGAGCGTGCGCTCGCGGCGAGCCGAAGGCCGTGCCCTTCGCGCGACGACGCCGCGCTCCGCCCTCGGCGAGCTCGCTGCGCGACCCTCGAACTACGACCCGGTCTCTCGACTCATCTGGCTGGAGAAGGGTCGACGCGTTGACCTGCTCGCGATTCGCTACCAGCGCATGCTGGCCTCGCCGCTGGCGTTCTTTCGCGGGTCCGCCCTTCTCATGGCCGAGGACCTCGCACGCGGTGCCTCGACGCCTTTGCACGTGCAGCTGAGTGGGGACGCGCACTTGGCCAACTTCGGCGTGTTCTCGTCGCCCGAGCGCCGTCTCGTCTTTGATCTCAACGACTTCGATGAGACGGCGATGGGCCCCTTTGAGTGGGACGTCAAGCGTCTCGCGACGTCGGTCGTAATTGCCGCTGACCAGTTGGGCCTCTCGAGGCGACTACGCCGCGAGACGGCCCTCGCCGTGGCGCGGGAGTACCAGCGGTCGATGGCCCGACTCGCGACTCTCTCGCGCCTGGATGCCTGGTACCTCACCTTCGACGTCACGGCACTCAGCCGGGACCTTCGCCGGTGCTTTCGCGAAAGCGCCCTCGAACGGGCCGACGAACTGCTCACGAGACTCACGCCGGTGTCCACGCGTCGAGCCTTCAAGCGACTCGTCGCCACGACGGAAGACGGCCCGCAGCTGCGCTCAAAGCCCCCGCACCTGGTGCCCGTGCGAGAGCTGGGTGAGGACGCCGCACTTCTGCGCCACACCCTCGACGTGGTGCTCGACGGCTACCCCGCGACGCTCGTCTCGGACCGCGCCGCCCTGCTCTCGCAGTTCACGCCCGTCGACGTCGCGCGCCAGGTAGTCGGCATAGGCAGTGTTGGGCGCGAGTGCTACGTCGTGCTGCTGACGGGCCGCGACGAGCACGACCTCTTCGTGCTCCAGGTGAAAGAGGCCCGCCCGTCGGTGGTGGCCATCGCGCGCGGCGTCGACGTCGACGACGCCGGGCAGCGGCTCGTCGAGGGTCAGCGATTCCTCCAGGCTCGCCCCGACCCCTTCCTCGGCTGGCACACCCTCGAGGGCGCGGGTGGGGACACGAGCTTCTACGTGCGCCAGCTCTACGACCACAAGGCGAGCGTGGATCTCACGCGTCTGAACGCGCGCAGCCTGCGCGCGTACGCGCGCGCCTGCGCGTGGGCACTGGCCCGGGGCCACGCGCGCTCCAGCGAGGCGGCGCGCATCGCGGGGTACCTCGGCTCGAATGAGCGTTTCGCCGAGTCGGTGGCTCGCTACGCCGAGGCGTACGCGACACGCAACCTCGCGGACTTCGCGGCCCTGGGGGCCGCCGCGCGCGAGGGACGCGTGCCGGTCCTCTCCTAGAGGCGCGTCTCGACCGGTACACTCGGTGCTTCGGGGACGTAGCTCAGTTGGTAGAGCGCGGGCTTTGCAAGCCTGAGGTCGTGGGTTCGAGCCCCATCGTCTCCACTCCCCAAGTCACTTCGCGTGCCCGACGTGCCAGCGCGCACAGGTGTCGCACCGATAGACGCTCATGGGCGCGCCGTCGCGCGCGCTCGCGCGCCGTGCGCCCGCGAGCGCGTCCTCGCGCGTCGCGTAGCCCACCTTGGCTCGTCCCTTAGCGTTCACGTGCGTGTGCGGGCCGCGCACGAGCGACGTTCCCCGACGCGCGCGTCCCCCGTAGCGACCCGACCAGTACCAGACCAGACCCACCGCTGCGACAGCGACGCCCAGCACGGCCCACGTCGTCATGGGCCCGGACTCTCTCGCGAGAAGACCGTCGTGACGATCGTCGCGCACACGGGAGGCATCGTCGCGCGCGGGGTGGGCGAGCGTCTCAGATGACGCCCGAGAGGCCACCGTCGACGCTGATGCCCACGCCGGTGACGTAGGACGCGCGAGGCGACAGCAAGAAGGCGGCGACGTTGGCGAACTCCTGGGCTGAGCCGATGCGCCCGAGGGGGATACCCGCCCGCTGGGCCATGTCCGCGTAGAACTCGGCGAGATCACGTTGCGCGTCGGCCGCGCGACGCACCCACTGACCTGACTCGATGAGACCGACGAGGAGCGCGTTGGCCCGCACGCCGTGCGGGCCCACCTCGTGAGAGAGGGCCTTGGTCAGGGCGAGACCCGCGGCGCGCGACGCCGCGGTGGGCGTCGAGTTGGGCGGCGGCGTGCGCGCCATGATGGCCAGCACGTTCAGCACCGAGCCACGCGTCTCTCGAAGAGCCGGCAACGCCCGACGGCACAGGTGCAGTGCCGCGATCACCTTGAGTTCGTAGTCCTCACGCCAGGCGTCGTCCGAGGACGACGCGATCGCCGATGCGGCGGTCTTGCCCGCGTTGTTGACGACGCCATCGATTCGCCCAAAGTGCGCGAGCGCCACGTCGACGAACTCATCGAGTTGGCCCACACTGGTGACGTCGGCCTCGACGCACAGCGCTTCGGGCCCCAATTGCTCTTGGGCGTGGGACAGACGAGTCGCGTCTCGTCCGCAGACGGCGACGTGGGCACCCTCGGCGAGCAGCGTCGAGGCGAGGGCGAGCCCGAGCCCGTCGGTACCGCCGGTGATGAGAAAGGCGCGATCGGTCAGATCAAGGTCCATGACCTCATCCTAGAAACGTCGCGCGACGTACAAAGGCCCGGTCCCTCGCGGGACCGGGCCTTTGGGGGGGAACTACTTGCGGTAGTGCTCGCGCCAGATCAGTCGATAGACCTTGAGCTTGCGCGGCAGGGCCCGCAGGCCGGGGATGACCGGCACGAGGAACATGATGACCGAGAGGAGCATCATCGTTGCCCAGACTTGGACGTCGGCGTTCGCACTCGTTGAGAACGGCGACACCTGGTACCAGAAGGTGTAGAGCCACAGCCACGCCTGACCCGGGTAGCTGTTCGTCTCGTTCATCATGCCCCACTGGCTGCCCAGGAGGTGCTGCTTTTGGGCCAGATCCGCGAGGTACGACCCGTCGGAGAGGAACAACAGGGGCTTGGTGTAGTCGGTGGAGAAGAAGTTCCCTCCCGAGACCAGCGCCGTGTCGAGGGCCCCCGAACGAGCCATGTTCGTCAGGTCGTTGATGAAGACGGGCACGGGCCCGGCGTCGGTGGCGGTCGAGACGACCTGACCGTTCGTGTACGCCAACTTCGCGTCGGCCTTGGTGTAGTTGTTCACCCACGTCGTCCGCTGGCTCGACGAGGCGCTCTTCCACGTCGTCAGAGCGCTCGAGAGCTGGGCGTTGTAGGGCAGTGACTCCAGGGGACGGATGACAAAGTCCCTCTCGGTGTTCACCGGAATGCGCACGCCGGCCCACTTGGCGAGTGTGAGCGGCCCCAACTTCTGGCCGTCACTCGCGGTGTTGTAGGGCGCGCCGTAGCCGGCCGTCGTCGTCGTGCCGTTCATCTCGTTGATGGCGGTCGTCGCGAAGTCAACCGGCGTGGCGTTGGCCCAGTTCTTGAGGGTGATCTCGTGGTCGTCGGGCGAACCGAAGAGAGTGGCCAGGATGATGGTCAGCAGGCCGACGACCACGAGGGCGATGGTGCCCTCCTTGATGATGTCGTAGGGGCTGTGACCACCCTTCCACTCCGGGGCGTCGACGTCGGGTCGAAAGGACTTACTCACAGTGCTTCACCAGCCTTGTCTGCGTAGGGGGGAACGACGCCCTTGATGCGCACGAGCAAGACGTGCAGGGCGGTCAGGATCACCGCGGCGAGCGGCAGCAGCACGATGTGCCACATCAGCATCTGTCCGAGGTTGAGCACGTTGAAGAACGCGCCGGCGCCCGTGGAGTTGATGCCGTCCTTGGCCTGGGTCGTGATCCACTGGGAGTCGAAGTTGCTCTGGGACGCGTAGCCGGTAAAGGCCGTGGCGATCGAGGCGAGGAACGTCACGACGCCGGTCATCCACGTCGCCGTTCGTCCGCCGCGCCAGGCGCCCATGAAGAACTTGCCCCACAGGTGCACGACCATGGCGAAGAAGAAGATCTCCACGCTCCACAGGTGCAACGAGTTGACGAAGTGTCCGACGGAAGACTCGTGCCACCACTGCGGTCCGCGCAGTGACAGCAAGAAGCCCGTGCCAATCACCACCGCGAGCGCCGACATCGTGGTCACGCCAAAGACGTAGATCCACGACGAGACGTAACTGGGCTGAGTGTCGGGCAGCAACTTTTCGGGCGGTAACTTACCCGCCACCTTGCGACGCAGTCGCGTCGTCCACTGGTGGTCGATGTCGGTGCTCACTTACTCTCCTTTCGGCGGCTACGGCCGGGGAACGGCAGCAGCAGGGCCGCCACAAAAGTGGCGATCATCAGCAAAATTACGATGAAATTGGCCACACTGATGTCGATGACACCCCAGTGCAGGTAGTGACCCAATCCGTCGAGCGGTATCAACGCCGCTAGGAACGAAATCCACGCCATAGGTATCCCATTTCTCCGATCTCATGCCGTTGGCCCCAGCATGGCACGCTATTGCGGAGATCTACTAGGGACCAAAGGCCTCGCCTATCAACCCTGATATTAGGGTATGGCGCTAGGAATTGGAGGATTTGTCTCGGCGCGACGCGTGCCCGGTTCGCGGTCGTGAGCGCTCTGGCGTAGGTGGAACTGCGTGACGCCGATGCACAGTGAGATCGCTCCGGCCACGTGAAATTCGACGAGTACGACGGGCACGTGGGTGAGGTACTGCGTGGCACCGATGGCGGCCTGCACGAGCGAAATGATGACGAGGCGGCGCACTCCATGCTGGAGAGCGAGCGGCGCGCTCGAGCCCCAAATGGCCAAGACGAGACCCGCGACGAGTCCGACGAAGAGCATCGCGGCGATGGAGTGGACCCAGGCGGCGTTCGCGAAGGCGAAGGGCAGGCGTCGCGCGACGAGCTGGCCCTGGGAGCCGCCGGCGTGCGGACCCGAGCCGGTCGTGATCGTGCCGGTGACGAGCAGAACGACGAAGGGAATCCAGAGCAGGCGCGCGAGGAGGCGAAAGTGCGGATCGCGCACGTCGGCTCGCGCCCCGGGTCCGTAGACGTACTTGGAGCGGTGATAGAGCACCGCGCCGAGCACGACCATAGAGAGCGAGAGAATCATGTGCAGCGACACGAGCCAGGGATTGAGCTTGGAGTAGACGACGAAGGCGCCGAGGATGGCGTCGGCGACCACCCCCACGATCAAGAGTCCCGTGAGGACTAGGAGGTCGCGGCGACGCACCTCGCGCAGCCACGCCGCGACGAAGGTCGCGACCGCCACGAAGACCAGCGTGACCGTCACGATGCGATTTGCGTACTCGATGAGGGGATGTATCGACCAGCTTCCGGCGAGCCGGTGGTGATAGCAGGTGGGCCAGTCGGGACAGCCCAAACCCGACCCGGTCAAGCGCACGGCTGCTCCGGTCAGGACAATCACGATCATGGAGACGAAGGAGGCGAGCGCGAACCAGCGAAAGTGGGGGATGGAGACGCGCCGGGGAGTTCGGCTCATTTCTGGTGCCCTGAGAGGGGGGCACTCATAGAATGCTCCCCATGACAATCTCGACCACGAGCCCGCGCTCGACCTCGGACGTGGTCAAGGGGTACGTCGCCCTCACCAAGCCGCGCATCATCGAACTGTTGTTGGTCACCACGGTGCCCACGATGGTAGTGGCGGCGAACGGCATCCCGGGATTCTGGCTCGTCGTCACCACGCTGATCGGCGGCACACTGGCCGCCGGGGGCGCCAACGCGTTCAACATGGTGATTGATCGCGACATTGACGCCGTGATGCAGCGCACCAAGCGCCGACCACTCGTGACGGGCGTGATGACCCCGCGCGCCGCGACGATCTTCGCGGCGGCCCTGGAGATCGTGTCCTTCGCCGTCCTCTCTACGTGGGTCAACCCGCTCTCGGCTTGGCTCGCGCTGTCGGCGACGGCGTTCTACGTGTTCGTCTACACGATGTGGCTCAAGAGACGCTCGAAGCAGAACATCGTCATTGGTGGCGCGGCCGGCGCCGTCCCGGTTCTCGTGGGCTGGGCCGCGGTGACCAACTCGCTGAGCTGGACTCCGGTCCTGCTGTTCATCGTGATCTTCATCTGGACGCCACCACACTTCTGGGCGCTCGCCGTTCGCTACCGCGACGACTACGAGGCGGCCAACGTGCCGATGATGCCAGTCGTGGCGTCACTGCGGCGCACGACGCTCGAAATCCTCATCTACAGCGTCGTGCTCTGGGCCATCACCATGTTGATTGGCCCCCTGGCCCATCTGGGCTGGATCTACGCGCTCGCCTCAACCGTGCTCGGCGCCCTGTTCTCGTTCTACGCGCTGCGCCTCTATCGTCACGCGGTCTCCAACAAGGCCGACGTCGCCGAGGCGATGAGACTCTTTCACTTCTCAATTACGTACCTGACGGCGCTCTTTGTCTTCATGGCGGTTGATGTCCTTGTCCGATTCCACTAGCTCTACGAGCTCGCCTGACATCCGGCGCCGGCCGTCACCGATGGCGCTGGTGTCACTCGGCCTCGGGGTGAGCATCGCGCTCGTCATGATTCTCGTGGTGAACTACTTCACCAACGTCTCCGCGTCGAGTCGCGCGCCGCGAAAGGGCGCGACGTCGACAACCCTCGCCACAACCGCGCTCGTGGGCACCACGCTCAAGGGCTTCTCGATGCCTGGACTCTTTCGCGGCACCGTACGGGCCCCGTGGGAGAGCGGGCACCCCACCGTGGCGATCTTCTTCGCCTCGTGGTGCGGGCCGTGCCAGGGGGAGATGCCCAAGGTGGCTGCGTACCTGCGCGCCCGTCAGCTGGGCAATGTTCGCGTGATCGGCATCGACGCCAACGACCAGCAGGCGGCGGCGCGCGCTTTCGTCACCAAGGACAAGGTGGGCTTTCCCGTCGCCTTCGACGCCAACGGCAACGTCACCAACGGGCTTTTTCAATTCCTCACGCTGCCCGAGACGGTGTTTCTCAGCTCCACCGGCCAGGTGACCAACGTCTACTTCGGCGCCATCTCGACGACTCAACTCGCCAAGGGCATTGCCGCCCTCTCGAGGTAGGTGCGTCAGTCGAAGCGGAAGGTCCTCGCGGCGAGCAGCGGCGAGGCGAGGGCCCAGAGCGCGAGACTGACCCAGTCGAGGACCCGCGGAGAGGCGCCCGAGCCCAGCACGCGGTGCAGTCCGTCGGCGAGGGCGCCCGAAGGTATCCAGGTCATGACCGCGCGAATCGCACCGGGCAGCGACGTGGCCGGCACCACGATGCCCGAGAGCAGGAGCAAGACGAGGTAGAGACCGTTGCTCGCGGCGAGATTCACCTCGGCGCGCAGGTGACCCGCCAGCGCGAGGCCCACTCCCGCGAGGCCGGCGGTGGCGAGCAGGACGAGGCCGACGACGCTGAGAGCTCCCGTGAGAGCCCCACGCGGGTGCCAGCCGAGGGCGAGGGCGACACCGGTGAGAATCGCAATCTGAATGGCTTCGGTGACGAGAACCCCGGCGATCTTGGCCCCGATGAGGCGCGGTCGGCCCAGCGGGGTCACGTGCAAGCGACGCAGGACCCCGAAGGAGCGCTCGAAGCCGGTGGCGATCGACAGAGCCACGAGAGACGTCGAGAGGACGCTCAGGGCGAGCACACCCGGGGCGATGAAGTCGACGCGGCGCGCGGTGGGCAATGTCATGACGTGGGTCGTGGAGAAGAAGACGAGGATCAGCACCGGGATGCCGACGGTCAAGAGCAGCGTCTCGCCGCGGCGCACCGTCATGCGCACCTCGGCGCGGATCTGGGCGAGCAGCGCGTTCACGGGCCCGCCACCCGCTGGGCCGCGAGGAGCTCGAGGTAGCGCTCCTCAAGGGTCGCGCGCGTGCGCAGCGCGACGATCGACACACCGCGATCACCCAAGAACGCGGTGAGGTTCGCGACCAACGCGGGTGTCGAGACGCTGGCGCAACGCAGCGTGCGCGAGCCCGTGCGTTCGACCGCGCAGCCGAGCGCGGCGGCGAGCTCGTCGGTGTCGACCTCGTCACTCACCTCGACGACGACCTCGGGTCGACCGGCGAGTTCGTCGAGGCGGCCCTGGGCGATGACGGTCCCGTGGTTGAGAATGACGAGTCGATCGCTCACGCGCTCGGCCTCGTCGAGCTCGTGGGTCGTCAGCAGCAGCGCGCAACCCCGCGCGGCCTCCGCCGCGATGAGCGCTCGAATCACCTGGCGGCCCTCGGGGTCGACCGCGGTGGTGGGCTCGTCGAGGACGAGGACCCGCGGTCGCCCGATCAGCGCGAGGGCGAGGAGCGTGCGCTGCTGCTCGCCACCTGAGAGGCGTCGCCAGGGAGTCCGCGCGCAGCGCTCGAGGTCGAGCAGGGCAAGTAGTTCGCTCGGCTCGCGCGGGGCGTCGTAGTAGGCCGCGGTGAGATCGAGAACCTGGGCCGGGGTCATGGGAAACCAGACGCCACCGCGCTGGAGGAGGGCCCCGGTACGAGCGACGACGTCACGGTGGTCGCGCTGCGGGTCGAGTCCGTGGAGTCGCACGGTGCCCTCGGTCGGCGCCCGAAAGCCCAGCAGGGTCTCGACCGCCGTGGTCTTGCCGGCGCCGTTGGGCCCGAGCAGGGTGACGACCTCGCCGTAGCTCACCTGGAGGCTGACGTCCGCCACGGCCTCGAGCGAGCCGAAACTGACGCGCAGGTGGTTCATCTCGATCGCGTAGCTCACGACTAGTGAACCTACTGGCTCGCGTCGACGCGGCCCACCAGCGCCACGAGTCGTCTTTGTAGGCTGAGGGGATGATTGATCTCACCCAGCTGCGCCGTGAGCCAGAAGTGGTGAAGGCGGCGCTCGCTCGTCGCGGCGTCGACGCGGCCCTCCTCGAGGAGATCATCGCCCTCGACGTCGAGCACCGACGCCTTCTCCAGGACGCCGAGTCGCGCCGCGCCGAGGTCAAGTCGCTCTCGCGCCAGGTGGGCGAGGCGCGACGCGAGGCAAACGCGACGCTCGCCGACGAGTTGAGCGAGCGCAGCCGCGTCGTGGGTGACGAGGAGCGGCTCGCCACGACCCAGACCGAGGCGGTGGCCGGCTCGCTGCGCGAGCTCTTGCTCTCCCTGCCCAACCTGCCCGCACCCGAAGCGCCCGACGGACCCGACGAGACCGGCAACGTCGAGCTGCGCCAGTGGTGGCTCGGCATGGACGACGGCGCGCCGTTTCCCGCCTTCGCCGACTATCAGCGCGTGCCGCACTGGGAGATTGGCGCCGACCTGGGAATCCTGGATCTCGAAACGGGCGCCAAGATCGCCGGAAGCATGTTCCCGCTCTATCGCGGCGACGGCGCCCGGCTGATTCGCGCGCTCAGCGCGTTCGCGCTGGATCGCCACCGTGACGCCTACGAGGAGATCCGTCCGCCGAGCGTCGCCCTGACCGAGACGATGATGTCCACGGGCCACCTGCCCAAGTCGATGGACGACATGTACGCCATCGAGCGCGACGGGCTCTGGGCAATTCCCACCGCCGAGGTGCCCCTGACCTCGATGCGACGTGGCGAGATTCTCACCGAGGCTGAACTGCCAATTCGTCTGACGGCTCTCACGGCGTGCTTTCGACGCGAGGCGGGCGCGGCCGGACGCGACACGCGCGGCGTGCTGCGCGTGCACGAGTTCGACAAGGTCGAGCTGTTCAACTACCTCACCCCGGACCAGGCGCAGGCGGGTTTCGACGACGTCCTCGCGCGCGCCGAGGGTCTGCTGCGCGCGCTCGGGCTGACCTATCGCGTACTCGACCTGTGCGCGGGCGACCTCGGCACGTCCTCGGCGCGCACGTTCGACCTCGAAGTCTACGCGCCGGGCGTCGAGCGCTGGCTCGAGGTCTCGTCCGTCAGCTGGTTCCGCGACTTTCAGGCGCGTCGGGCCAACGTGCGCTATCGCACGAGTGAGGGCGACACGGCGTTCGTCAACACGGTGAACGGTTCGGCCCTGGCCTGGCCGCGAATCTGGGCCGCGCTGCTAGAGACCGGTCGCCGCGCGGACGGCTCGGTGGAGCTGCCCGAGGTGCTCGCGCCCTACCTCGGCGGCCAGCGCGTGATCACGCGTCGCGCTTAGGCGATTCGAAGCGGTACCCGACGCCCCGCACGGTCGTGATGTACTCGGGATTCTTCGGGTCGTCTTCGACGAGCCCGCGCAGTCGCTTGATGTGCACGTCGAGGGTCTTGGTGTCACCGACGTAGTCGCTGCCCCAGACCCGATCAATCAGCACCTCACGGGTGAGGACGCGCCCCGGATTCTCGAGCAGCAGGCGCAGCAGGGCGAACTCCTTCTTGCGCAGTTTGATCTCGTCGCCGCTGATGAAGCAGCGCCGGGCTTCGACGTCCATCGTGATCGGCCCGCGCTCGATGGTCTCTTCGTCCGCCTCGACGTCGTCGTGACTCTCACGACGGCGCACCACGGCGCGGATGCGCGCCACCAATTCGCGAAGCCGGTAGGGCTTCGTGACGTAGTCGTCGGCCCCGAGCTCGAGCATGAGGACCATGTCGACCTCCTCGCCCTTAGCGCTGACGATGATGATGGGCACGTCGCTCGCGCCTCGAATCGAACGGCACACGTCCAGACCCGACACCTTGGGCAACATGAGATCGAGCAGCACCACGTCGTAGCGCCGCGGTGCGAACTGGGCCAGCGCCTCGGCGCCGTCGCGCGCGATCGTCACGTCGAAGCCCTCGCGCGTGAGACCCACGGTCAGGGCGTCGATGAAGGACTCCTCGTCCTCTACCACCAGCACACGGGTGCGAACTTCGTCGGACCGCTTGCTCATTGGGACTTCATCGGCAGTTCGAGCGCGAAGGTCGATCCCTCGCCTTCGCGCGACTCGACGACCACGTTGCCGCCATGGTTCTGGGCCACGTGGCGCACGATGGACAGGCCCAGACCCGTCCCCCCGGTCTCGCGCGCGCGACCCGGATCGACACGGTAAAAGCGCTCGAAGATGCGTTCGAGATCCTTGGCCGGGATGCCCACGCCCTGGTCGCTGATGGCGATGCGCACCATGGGCGCCAGCGACTCCGCGTCGAGCGTGTCGTCGTCGACGCGTTCGATGGATACGGTGACCGTGCCTCCGGCCGGGGAGTAGACGACGGCGTTCTCGAGCAGGGCGTGCGCGGCGGAGACCAGCTGTCGCCGATCGCCGACCACGACGAGGTTGGACTCGGGCTCCTTGAACAGCAGGGTCACCTGGTGCTGTTCGGCCGACATGCGAATGCGCTCGAGGGCCTCGGCCACGAAGAGCGCCACCGGGATCAACTCGCGCGCGGGGGATCCCTCACTCTCGATGCGCGAGAGGTCGAGCAGGTCTTCGATGATGCGATTCACCCGGAAAGCTTCGCTATTGATTCGCTCGGCGAGGCGATTGGCCACGGCGGAGTCGCGCTCGAACTGCAGGGTCTCGGCGAGCAGGCCGAGGGCGCCCATGGGGGTCTTGAGCTCGTGGCTGACGTTGGCGATGAAGTCACGGCGGATCTCTTCGAGGCGACGACGCTCCGAGACGTCCTCGATGACCGCGAGGACCCCCAGGGGCCGACGCCCGTCGTCGATGACACTCGCGCGAATGGTGAGCGTGCGCCGCGGGGGGCCGTAGATGTCGATCGTGCGCTCGGCGGCTCCCTGGTTCCAGCCCTCGGCGAGGATGTCGGTGACCGCTTGGGCGGCGATTGCGTCGCCGTAACGGCTCGCCATGAGAGCTTCGGCCTGGCTGTTGCGAAAGAGGACGTTACCCGTCTCGTCGACCAGCACGAGCCCCAGAGGCAGGGCGTCGAGCGAGCGGCGCAGACGAACCGACTCCGCACTCGACTCGCCCACCGCAGTGGTGGCCGCGCTCGTCACTTCTTCGAGATAGGCGAGGGCGGACTCCACGCGCCCGTCGTCATGGCCCGGCTCGACGCCCAATCGCGTGCCCAGGGCCGTGAGCCTCTGGGCGATAGCTCGATGGTCGCGATGGCGAATGTAAACAACGCCGATGAAGATTCCGAGGATGACCACGCCCGCTGCGGCGAAGTAGAGCGCGAGGGGCGACCAGCGAGAGACCACGTTGTGGGTGAGTGCGAGCACGAGGACATTCTCGCAGACCCGCACACATGCGTGGTGGTGGCGACCGTTGGGAGGTCCCTGAGAGAAAGGTCCACCATGTTGCTGGCCGGCGTCACCCTCGAACCCTCCGTCAATGCGCTACCCGGCGGCGCCGCTCTCCAGTCACTGGCGAACGGCGTCGCCGGCTGGGCTCTCGTCGCCAGTCTGGTCGCCCTCGTCATTGGTGCGGCGCTCTGGGCCTTCGGGAGCCACTCACAGAACTACCACCAGTCCTCGGCGGGTCGCCGGGCGGTTCTCACGTCCCTGCTCGCGGCGATATTGATCGGTGCGGCGCCCTACTTGATCAATTTCTTCTTCAAGACCGGGCTCGCGGTGCACTGATGGGCATCGGCTGCCTGTTCAATCCGGTCACGTGCGCGGCCGGTCTCGTGACGCACGCCACGCTCGGCGACCTCTTCAACGCGTTGACCAACTGGGTCGTCGACAGCGTGCACTGGATTCTCACCTCAGCGGGCGGCGTTCTCGCCTCGACGAGCGATCCGACCACGGTCACGACGTCGGTGGCGCCGCTCTATGGGACGTTGAGCACTCTCGCGCCCATCGTGATGCTGCTCGGTCTCATGGTGGCGACCTTCGCGGCGATACGCCACGGCGACGCGGGCTCCCTCTGGCGCTCGTACCTCGGCGTCGCGCCGGCGAGTGTGGCCGCCATCGCTCTGGCCCGTCCCCTCGCCGCCCTGATCTTGCGAGCTGTGAACGACCTCTCGAGTGCGGCCGCTACCTCGGTCTCGGCCCGCGCGACGGTGCTCGCCGATGAACTCCACAACATCGTGGGCTCGGTGCCGGGCTTCGGACTGTTTCTCCTCGCCGTCGCGGTCGTCGTGGGCTCGTGGTTCCTCTGGTGCGAGATGGTGGTGCGCGTGGTGGTGCTCGCCCTCTTGCTCGTGCTGGTGCCCATCGTGGCGGGCCTCGCCACCTTTCCCTCGCTGCGACGCGTGGGCTGGCGCCTCGCCGAGACGTTTGTCGCCGTGGCGGCAAGCAAATTTCTCATCGTCATCGCCCTGGTTCTCGGACTCGATGAGTTGACGGGCTCGTCGGTCACGCGCATCGTCGCCGGCGCCGTGACGCTGATGCTGGCCGCGCTGACTCCGTTTGTGTTGCTGCGCGTGGTGCCCGTCATCGAGCAGTCGGCGCTGCACCACGTCGAGGGCATGCGCCAACGGCTCTCGCGCGGCGCGCGTCAGGTCGCCACCGGCGCGACTCGCGCCGGCGCCATGCTCGCGCCCGAGTCGATGCCCGCCGCACCGACGACGCCCGAGGATCTCGGCTTTGGGATGTGGGAGGGTGACGGCGAGTTGGAGCTGGCTCCGCCCTACGCAGGACCCGTCGCGGCACCGGTGGGCGAGCCGCGCCGACGTGGCGGCCACGTGGCCTACACGAAGGACGAGATGGGTCCCGTCGTGACCTGGCACTTCGATGAGTGAGCGGGTCACCCTGGGCGAGAGCGACGCCACCGCGCGGCTCCTCGGCCTGAGTCGCCACCAGATCGCCCTCTGGCTCGTGGGCGCGGGCCTTCTCGTCGACGCCCTGGTGCGCTCGCGACTCGTGTTCGAGGCCGCGTGCGCTCTCGGCGTGCTGGTGGCGGCCACCCCCGCGGGCGAGGCGACGAGCGTGGGTGAGCGCGCAGTCCTGGCGATTTCCTACGCGCTGCGCGGCCACTTCTCGAGGGTGGCCCTCGAACGCGACGGCGCCGTACGCGTACACGCGGGCTCGATCGCCACCACGCGGGGCTACCGACTCGATCACCGCGGTCGCCTGGATCTCGCCGGCGCCGACGTCGAGTCCGCGCGCGCCCTCGCGGGCATGCTCGACGCGCTCGCCACCTCGCCGTCGGGGCGTCACGCGTCCCTGCACGTCCACCGCGACGACGTCGAGTCCGCGACGTTGCTCTGCCTCGAGCACGGGCGCGCACCCGAGGGCTGGCGCCGCGACGACGACCTGCTCGCGCGCGTCGCCGGTGTCGGACTCGCCGAGCACCTTTGGCTCCTCGAGCGCCTTAGCTACCTGCGAACGGACTACGCGGTGGCTCGCGTCCTGAGAGTGCGCGACTTCTCCGCGGCCAGCGCACCGCTGCTCGCCGGCCTCCAGCGCACTGGCGCCACGACTCTCTCGATGCACGTCGACGTCTTCGCCGAAGCGAGCGCTCGTCGGCGCGCGGAGCGCCACAGCCACGCGGCGACGAGCAACGGGGCGGCCGCGGGTTCGCTGGGATTTCGCGAGACGTCGCGCGCACGTCGACGCCTGGCGCGCACTCTCCAGCACGAGACTCGCGTCGCCGAGGGGCGAGCGCTCGCGCGCCTGGGCGTGTACGTGACGGTGTGGGCGACGCGATTGGAGGAACTCGAGAGCGCGGTGGGCGACGTTCTCGCTCGGGCCCGCGAGAGCGGCGTCGTGCTCGATCGTGGCTGGGGGCGTCAGGCCCAGTGGTTCCGCTTCCAGCTGCCTGGGGGGCCGAGCTGGTGAGGGCCTGGACCCACCTCGCCACGTCAGAGGACCTCATCGACCTGCGACTGCCCGCCCACGACGCGGGCACGGGCCTGAGCGGACGGGCCCTTGGCGCCTGCCTCGGGGGCGGGGAGTTCGTCTTTGATCCCTTCGACGCCTACGGCGCGGGCCTCGTGAGCAACCCCAACGTGCTCGTCGCCGGAGCGATCGGCGCGGGCAAGTCCACCCTGGTCAAGATGCTCGTCGATCGGGCACTCACGCGCGCGCGCGGCGTCGTGGTCGTCGATCCCAAGGGCGAGTACGGGTCGCTGGCGCGCTCCTACGGGGTGACGCCCCTGGCCCTGGGGCGCGACGGCTGGTGCGACCCCTTTAGCGACGAGTCTCGCTCGCGCGACCTCGTGCGGGCGCTGCTGGCGAGCGCGGCGGGGACTCTGTCAGACGAGCTGCACTTCGCCCTCGACGAGGCCTGGCGCCAGCTCGGCCCCGCCCGGCCGCCCCGGCTGCTCGCGGCGCTGCTTCAGGGACTGCGCGCCGACCTCACGGGTCCCGCGAGTGCGCGACGCAGCCTGGCGCTGATCTTGCGTCGATTCGTCGAGGGCGACCTCGCGGGACTCTTCGACGGTGAGGGCGAGCCCCTCTCGCTCGAGGGCGAACTCGTCGTGCTCGACCTCAGCGCTCAGTGGTCGTCGCAGTCTCTCGCCGTGGCCGCGCTCTCGGCGCTCGCCGCGGGGGCGAACCTGGCGAGTCCGTCGCGACCGGGATACCTCGTGCTCGACGAGGCGTGGGTGCTCTTGAGCGATCCCGCGTCGCTGCGCTGGCTGCGCGGAAGCTGGAAGCTGGCGCGCGCGAGGGGGGTGAGTCACGTGCTGGTCCTTCATCGCTTCAGCGACGTGGGGGCGACCGGCGACGCGGGCAGCGCCACGCGAGAGAGCGCGATCGGCCTCCTGCGCGAGTGCGAGACGACCTGGCTCTTTCGCCAGCCCGCGGACGAGGCGCGCGACATCGCCGCGGCGCTGTCACTGCACCCGCGCGAGGCGAGCTACGTTCCCGCGTTGCCTCGCGGGGCGGCTCTCGTTCGCTACGGTCCCCACCGTTCCGTGGTCGCGGTGCGACCCGACGCGCGCGATCAGCGCTTCATCGACACCGACGCGGCGATGCGGGCGTCGTGAACGAGCGACTCGTCCTGGGTCGGCGACTCGTCAAGGGCCTCGGGGTCGGTCCGCGGGTGCGACTGAGTGAGCGCAGCTCGCTACTCGTGGTGGGCCCGACGCAGGTGGGAAAGACGTCCTCGCTCGTCGTCCCGGCGATTCTGGGCTGGTGTGATGCCGTGGTTGTCACGAGCGTCAAGTCCGACGTCGTGAACGTGACGAGGCGCTGGCGCGGCGCGCTCGGCAGCGTTCAGGTTCTCGAGCCGGGGCGCGAGCGGGGACTGACGTGGGACCCGCTCGAGGGTGTGCACTCGCTGCGTCACGCCCTGCGCGTGGCCCACGAACTGACGAGTCACTCGAGCGCACACGCGGACGCGGACTTTTGGAACTCGCTGGCCGCGAAGTTGGTGGCCGCGCTGTTCGTGCGCGCGCGCGAGCGCGGCCTGCGGGTATTTGACGTCGCCACACTCATCGAGTCACGCGACTTCGACCCCTGGCTCGGCCGCGGCGAGGCGGCGGCGTTGCTGGAGGACTTCTTGCGCCACGACCCCAAGACTCTCGACGGGGTTCTCACGACCGCCGAGACGATGCTGTTGCCGTGGCGCTTTGCCCAGCCCCTCGCTCGGGTGCGCGAGGTGGTGCACGGTGCGAACACGCTCTACCTGGTCAGTCCGCGTGGCGAGCAGCGACACTACGAGCCCCTCTTTCGCGGGGCGCTGCGCATGGTGCTCGAAGAGCAGCAGCGCCTCAGCGACGAGGGCCGCGCGCGCCGACTGCTACTCGTGCTCGACGAGGCGGCCAGCGTCGCGCCACTCGAGGACCTCGACGAGCTCGCCGCGACCCTCGCGGGACTCTCCGTGACCCTCGTCACGGTGGTCCAAGATTTCGCCCAGTTGAGCGCGCGCTGGGGCAAGCGCGCGGCGACGATCGTGAACAACCACACCACGCGCTGTGTGCTCGGCGGTCTCGCCGACCCCGGGGTCTCGACGTACCTGCCCGAGGCCGCCGGCACGGCGCAGAACCCCCTGCGCCGACGCGCCCCCGGCACGGCGATCGTCGTGGCGCGTTCGGCCCCGCCGGTGGGGGTACGACTGCGTCCCTGGTGGACCCAGACGCACCTTCGCCCTCGTGGCCACCTCGACCTCGCTACGATTCGCAGGTGGCAGCGACGAGCGACGTGACCGACCGGCTGCTCGCTGTCGACATTGGGGCGACGAACATCAAGTACTGCCTCGTCGAGGCCGACGGCACCCTGGTTGAGGCCCCGAGGCGGCGCCCCACGCCCTACCCCTGCACGCCCGAGCGCCTCGTGAGCGTCGTCGCCGAGCGCATTCGTCGCGCTGGTGTGACGCGCGCCGGCGTGGGTTTTCCCGGAGAGTTCGCCGACGGGCGCGTGCTGGCGCCGGGCAACCTCGCGCGACCCGGCGGGGTGCACACGCCCGTCGACCCCGCGCTCGACGCCTACTGGCGTGGCTACGAGCTCCAGCGGACGCTGTGTGAGGCGACGCACGCGGACGTGCGCGTTGTTAACGACGCCTCGCTCGCCGCACTGGGCGCGAGCGAGGGGGTGGGCCGCGAGGTCGTGGTCACCCTGGGCACCGGACTGGGTCTCGCGCTCGTGGTGAGCGGGGTGTTGACGCGCGTGCGCGACGTCGGTGCCGCCGCCTTTGACGAGGGGCGCACTTTCGATCAGGCCCTCGGTGAACGCGCGCGCGCCGAGGACGAGGCGATCTGGCTGAAAGACGTGGTGCGGGCGATTCGCGGATTCGTCGAGGAATTCGCGGCCACGTCGGTGCACCTCGCGGGGGGAAACGCTCGTCGTGTGACGCCCGAAATCTTCAGCGACCTCGACGTGGCGGTCGTCATCGACGGGAACTTCGCGCCGCTTCGCGGCGCGGCTCGCCTCTTCTAGCGTCGCGCCAGCGCCAGCGCGCCGCGCGTGAGGACTTCGGCGAAGACCCGACAGGACTCGTCGAGCACGACGAAGTCGGGACTGTGGTGCATGCCGCCCGAGCCGTCCGCCGGCGCGCCGCCGACGAAGAGGTAGCAGCCGGGCACGCGAGCGAGGAACTCCGAGACGTCGTCGCTCGGCGTGACGGGGGGCATCTCGAGGTAGGTCACGCCGGGGACGTGGGCGAGGGTGTCGGCGACGACGCCCACGACGTCGGCGTCATTGACGACCGCCGGTGCCGACTCGGACAGGACCAGGCGCGCCGACACCTCGTAGTCGCGTGCGGTGCTGGCCACAAGCGCGTCGAGTCGGGCGAGCGCCTCGTCGCGCTGGGCCCCGGTGAAGGTGCGCAGCGTCCCCTGGAGGCTCGCGCGTCGCGGCACGACGTTGGGGGCGCTGCCCGCGTTGATCACGCCCGCCGCGCACGCGCAGTCGGTGCCCTCGTAGGAGAGGCCCTCGACGACCTCGCCGAGGCGCGCGGGCAGTGAGCTGACGGCGAGGACGACGTTGCCCGCGACGTTGGCCATCGCGCCGTGGCCACCCGTGCCCTCCAGCAGGATGGAGAAGGCGTTGACCTCGCTCATGACGATTCCGGCCCGGCTCCCGACGACGCCCACCGGCGCGAGACTCGAGACGTGGGCGCCGATGACGTAGTCGATCGAGCGGTTCTCGAGAAGTCCGCGCTCGACCATGACGCGCGCGCCGCCCAGTCCCTCCTCGGCGGGCTGAAAGACGAGAGTGAACCGGCCCACGAGATTTCCCGCGTCACGCCGTCGCGCCAGGAGGTCCGCGACGCCGAGCACCGACGCCGTGTGCACGTCGTGGCCGCACGCGTGCATGACCCCGCTCGTCTCGCTCGCAAAGTCGAGGTCCGTCTCCTCGGTCACCGGCAGGGCGTCGATGTCGGCGCGGATCATCACGTGACGCCCGCTCTGGCCCTCGAGACTCGCGACGGCCCCGGTATCAGTGGGGCAGTCCTCTACCTGCCAGCCGAGCTCATCGAGTCGCTGGCGAATGACCTCGCTGGTGCGAAACTCCGCGAAGGAGAGCTCGGGGTGGGCGTGCAGGTCGTGACGTATCGCCACCATTGCCGGTTCGATCAGGTCGAGGAGGCCGGTCACGTCATCGTCGAGGGGCATGGTCGCATGGTAGGGGAGGCCGCCACCCGTGCGGGAACGCTAGGATGTGAGACCTGTATTACTGCGGCTGTAGCTCAGCGGATTAGAGCATCGGTCTACGGAACCGAGGGTCGGGGGTTCGAATCCCTCCAGCCGCACCAGATGAATCGCGTGTCGAACCTGAGGAGCCTGTCTTTTGCAATGGCTCACGATGGCTCAACGTACTTCACGGTGGACGGCAAGTTGCGTCCCAAACGTGTCCCAACTACCGGTCGCACAAGAGGTGCTCACTGTATCGAGTGAACGAGAGCAATTATGTCGTCGGCCATGTCGGTACTGGCCTAATCTCACCTTTGGCGTTGGCAAACAGTGAGTAATGGCATCCTCGATGTTCAGCGTTAGGTGGCTGTCTCTGGACGGACTGAGTGAGGTAGCGGATGACTGAGGAACGGACCAAAGAGAGGTACGTGGTTCCTGGCTGGCTGTGCCTCGTGGGAGGGGCGGCAATCGCCCTCGGCAGCGCACTGCCGTGGGTGACACTTGACACCTTCGCGGGAACTGAGACTCGTACGGCGTTCCAGTTCGGACCCAACAGATCTCTTGACCCCCACGGTCCCGTGCTATTGGTGTGCGCACTTCTCCTCATCTACGACGGGCTCGTCATGACCAGGGCTCTGCACTCGGTCGGCAGGGTCCGCCGATTCACCCCCATGGGGGCCAGCCTGCTGTCGACTGTCGTGACGGTGGGGTATTGGATTCAGCCGTGGCAAGGTGTTCAATCCGGGAGTGTTCATCGCGACGTCGGCGGGGTCATCAGCATCCTGGGTGCGCTGCTCGGCGTGACTGCGTATCTCGTACTCCGTCGGCAGCGAGCTCACTCCAGCCCGGGGTCATCGGCGCCGAGCGCGTCAACGACCTGACAGCAGCGTCTCGCCTCCTTAAGATCCTCGTCTCTCAGCGGCGGTGAGTCTGAAGGGGAGGTTCGCCATACGCTGAGACCAGTTTTGACCTGGCGGGTCGAAGGAATTTGTGATGTCGGAAGTCTTATCTGAACGGCCCAGCGCGTTCAATGATGGATATATTGATGTGTCGCGTCATCGTGGACACTTGAACCCCTGAATCTGGTCACTTCACTCGACGCACGGGCTGGCAGCTCTGGACGGGGCCAAGGGTCGCCTCGCCCATCAGTTTGTAGGTGTCGCTGAGAACACGCGCGTGCTTGTCGACGATGTGTGAGATGATCCGTCTGCCCCGGCGGGCAGACGCGGCGTGTAGACCCAGCACTCGATGCTCGTGTCAGGGATACCGTAAGCAGGAATTGACGACGTTGTCGTGACCGTGGTCGCGGCTCGTTCTCGCGGCGTGACGAAAGGAACTCCCGTCCGCGACGTCCTAGTGCGCGTGCCCCTGGTGGAGCTTGTCGGCGAGGTGCTCCCACTCGCGACTGAATCGGTAGGAGTGCTGGGCGGGGGGCTGAGGAGCCTGGGTCTCAATCCAGCGCACGAGCCCGTTGCTGCGGTTCTCGAAACCGTGGTCGGCACCAACACCGGCCCACAGGACGTCGCCGGGGTGCAACACGAGTTCGTCACCGTCGACGAGGGCGTGGACCTCACCCTCGACGAAGATGTACGCCTCCTCGAAGGGGTGGTCGTGAGGGTGGGCGATGGCGGTGGGCTGGTAGTCGACGATGAACATGGTGTGCAACTGAGCGCCGACACGCTGGTCGATCAGCATGCGCACGCCGATCCCGCTGTAGGCGAGCAGCGCCGTGGCCATGCTCGGCGACACCGTCGGGTCAGCGACCGCCGCGCCGTGGGCGAGCTTCTTCAAGTCCATCGACGCCGCGTCGAAGCGCACCGCGTGCGAGAAGCGGGGATCGCGCATGTCGGGAATGATGGGCGCGGATTCGGCGAGGGAGTCACCGGTGAAGAAGGTGTCCTGACGGCGACCGTCGTCGAGTTCGCCGGGGGCACTCATCTGCAGCCAGCGCACGTGCGCGTCGAGCGCGCGCAGTGAGTACGTGACGCCCACGGGAACGACGATGGCGTGATCGGGTCCCAGGTGAGTCGTCTCGCCGTGCATGGTGACTGCGAGCGTGCCGGCGAACACGTAGAGGCTCACCTCGAAGGAGTGCACCGTGGCGTCGACGTGTCCGTGCGCGGCGAGGTGGCCCACCGAGAGGCTCATGTGCGGCGAACCGGTCGCGCGGCTGATGAGACTCTGGCGGCGATAGCCCGAACTCGCGGGCGCGAAGTCCTCGGGCGTCAGCGCGCTCGCGTCGTCAATTTTTGTGAGGTAGTACATAAAACATCCTTTCGGGTAAAGCGCGTCTCCTACTTGAGGAGCCAGCCGCCGTCCATGGCGAGGTTGACGCCATTGACGCCGGAGTTATCAAGCAAGAAGAGCACCGAACCAACGATCTCATCCATGGTGACGAGACGTCCGAGGGGCGTGCGGTTGACGATGTGGCTGTTGTCCTTGTTCTCCCAGTAGGGGCTGTCGCCGATGATGCCCGGGTGCACGGCGTTCACGCGCACGGGCGCCAGCTCGCAGGCCAGCGTGTGGACCATGCCGACGACGCCGCCGTTCACCGTTGAGACGGTGGTTGACCCCGGGTAGGGGCGCTCGAGGGCCAGGCCACCGAACAAGACGATGGACGCCTGAGGGCTGAAGCGGTCGCGCAGCGCGTGAATCGCTTCGGCGTAGCCCACGAGCTTGAGCGTGACGAGACGCATGGCGCCAGCGATGTTGTACTCGGCAATGGTGTTCGCGTCGCGTTCGATGGCGGGGATGACGAGGTCATCGACCGACGTGACCGAGGCCAGCGCCGCGGCGATTGCCTCGGGCTCGGAGAGGTCGACCGCGAGCGGGATGGTGCCCATGCCAATCTCTTCGGCCGCGGCTCGGGCCGACTCGTGGGTGCGTCCCGACAGGTAGACGGTGGCTCCCTGGGCGGCGAGGGCCTTGACGATCTCGCGACCGATGCCCTGGGTGCCCCCGAGAACGACGGCGGTACGCCCCGTGCCCCTCGACTCTGACTGTGTCACTGTGTCCCCCTCACTATGTTCAGTGTGAATAAACATATCCCATGGGCCGGGTGGTGCAACGGGGGAAATCCTCGCCCGTGCCGGGATGACGCAGCGTGAGCCGTTGGCGGCGTCGAAGGTCCGTGGCCGTCGACAACCACTGTAATTACTGCGCTGTGGAGCGCGCGAGTCCGAGTCACACGGGGCCGGGCCGGCGTGAGGCTCGGTGTGTGAAGTGACTCTTGACATCACTGAACACGGTGCTACGCTGAGCGAGATTCTGTACAGATCTACTAAGGGGGGGGCATGAATAAGCCCATCAGCACGTCCGGTGAGTCACTCGAACACGGGCGATCCATCGTCTTTCGCAACGGCATTGTCCTGACGATGGACGACGCACGGCGCGTCATCAAGGACTGCGACGTCCTCGTGGTGGGCGGGGATATCAAGGAGGTCGGTCCGAACATCCAGGCACCGGCGGACGCTCTTTCGATCGACGCGCGCGGGGGCATCATCATGCCGGGCATGATCGACACGCACCGTCACATGTGGCAGACCGCCATGCGCGCCTACGGCGCGGACTGGACGTTGTCGCAGTACTTCGTCTGGTACTACCTCGAGCACGGCAAGAAGTTCCGTCCTCAGGACGTCTACGCGGGCAACTTGCTCTCGGCGATCGAGGCCGTCGACGCGGGCGTCACGACGTCGGTGGACTGGTCGCACGGACTCCAGACGATTGATCACGCCGACGCCGCCGTCGACGCGCTCGAAGAGATCGCCGGTCGCTTCGTGCTGGCCTACGGCAACATCCAGAACGCGCCGTGGGAATGGACCGCTGACAAGGGATTTCAGGACTTCTACGCCCGCCGCTTCGACGGCAAGAGCCGCCTGGGATTCCAGATTGCCTTCGACGTCGTCGCCGGCCCGGAGTTCCCCGAGCGCGCGGCGTTCGAGGTGGCTCGGGACCTCGGCGTGTCGGTCAACACCCACGCGGGCGTCCTCGGGGCTAACGGCGACGACAGCATTCGACTGATGCACGAGAACGGCTTCATGACGCCTGACACGATCCTCGTGCACTGCGCCACGCTGTCGGATGACTCGTACCAGCGCATCGCCGCGTCCGGCAGTTCGGTCTCGGTGTCCACCGAGAGCGAGCAGAGCGCGGGTCAGGGCTACCCGTCGTCGTGGAAGTTGCGTCAGTTCGGGATTCCCATCACCCTCTCGCACGACACCTCGGTGTGGTGGAGCGCGGACCTCTTCACCGCGATGCGCACCACGCTCGGCGCGGACCGTTCGCGCCAGCACTTCGAAGCGCACGCGAAGGGTGAGACCGTCACCCAGCTCGACCTGCGTTCTGATGATGTGATCGAGTGGGCGACGCGCGGCGGTTCGAAGGCGCTCGGCCTGGACAGCAAGATCGGCAGCATCGAGGTCGGCAAGCGGGCGGACATCGTGCTACTCAAGAACGACGAGTCGCCGGTGATGTTTCCCATCGTCAACCCCTACGGCCACGTGGCCATGCAGGCCCAGCGCGCCGACGTGCACACGGTGGTCATCGACGGCAACATCGTCAAGCACGAGCACCGTTTGATCAACGTCGACCTCGCCAAGGCCAAGCGCGCGGTGGAAGACACCGTGAGCTACCTCGAGACGACCCTGGGCCAAGAGGCCTGGGAGGCGGGGATGCACCCCGATCTGCCGCCCAAGCAGGAGATCGACAACCCGTATCACTACAACAAGTAGCCCACGCCCAGGTGGGCGAACGACACACGGCCGGCCGCGCGAGCGGCCGGCCGTGTGACGTATACGAGAGCGTGTCGTGAAGGGTGAGTGTCCATGTGTTCGGTGTGACTTGACACGTTCAGTGAACATCGCTAGTGTCTCGACGTTGACCGTGGAACGGCACTCACAAGGGGGCGGCGGTTAGCACGTGTTGCACGCGTGTCGCGTGTGACGTCACAAGGGGGGAACCACGAATGAGAAGCAAGAAGCGCTGGCTCACGGGCTCAGCGGTCGGGGCCTTGGCCCTCACGACAATGCTGGCTGGCTTCAGCACAGCGGCGGTTGCGGCGAAGAAGGCCAAGCCTAAGCCGATTCGCATCGCCTACATTTCTTACGCCGTAGGCAACAGCTACGACGCGCCGATGCTCGCAGCCGCCAAGGCCGTCGCGAGCGCCAGCGGCGCGCAGGTCACGGTCTTCGACGGGGCCTACAACCCCTCGACTCAGGTAGCCGAGATGCAGGACATCATCAGCTCGCACAACTACCAGGGCGTCCTACTCCAGCCGATCTACGGCGCGGCGGAGATCAGTCAGGTGAAGAAGGTCATGGCGGCCAAGATCAAGGTCGTCAACATCGACCAGATCCTCGGTCTCAAGTACACGACCGACCAGATCCAGGTCAAGGGCCTCTCGGGCAACGTGGTGTTCTTCCCCTCCAAGATCGGCACGCAGCTGGCCAACCTGGTCATCAAGGCCTGCGGCACCACTAACCCCTGCCAGATCGGCCTCGTGCACAACATCACGGGTGACGAGCCGGACTCGGCGATCACCGCGGCGATCAACGCCAAGTTGAAGAGCTACCCCAACATCTCAATCGTCGCCGAGGGTGACGGCACCTACGCCGTGGGCACCTCGACCACGGTCGTCCAGGGCATGCTCCAGGCGCACCCGAACATCAACTTCATCGTGGGCGCCGACCAGAACTGCGAGGGGGCTCAGATCGCCCTCGGTACCTCGAAGTCGACGAAGCTGATTTGCTACGGCGCGAGCGCCGCGGCCATCCCCGGCCTCAAGAGCGGCCAGTGGGTGGGCGACGTCGCTCAGATGCCCGCGACCGAAGGTCAGCTCGGCATGGAGATGTTGATCAAGGCCATCAGGACGGGCAAGCCGCAGGGCTCGAAGAACCCGGTCGCCGGCATTCCGAACAACGGCGTGCTCACCGCGGCCAACATCAAGAACTTCTCGCCCGAGTGGCCGGGTTGATCGTCCCTAGGAACGATCACTACTCGTTGAACTGACAAGGCGGACGTGTTCAAGCATGTCAGAAGAGAACCTTGACGGCGCCCCCCACCGGGCCGCTGGCACGACCGGTGACGACCTCGTCGTCACCGGCGTGTCCAAGCGGTTCGGTGGGGTCCCCGCCCTCCAGAACGTGTCGGTCACCATTGAGGCGGGCAAGGTCCACGCCTTCATCGGTGAGAACGGTGCGGGCAAGTCGACCCTCGGCAAGATCATCGCCGGGGTGCTCGCTCCCGACGAGGGAGCCCTGACGCTGGGCGGTCGCGCCCTGCACATGACTTCGCCGCGCGACGGTCTCACCCACGGGATCGTCACCATCGCCCAGGAGCTCGCGATCGTCCCCGGCCTCACCGTCGCCGACAACGTCTTCCTGGGCGCAGAAATTGCGACCGGCGGTTTCGTGCGTCGCCGCGAGCTCCGTCGGCGTTTTCGCGAACTGGCCCACCGCACGGGATTCGAGCTGCGACCCGAAACGCCGGCGGCGTACCTGTCTACCGCCGACAAGCAGAAGGTCGAGATCATGCGCGCGCTCTCGCGCCGCGCCTCGATCGTCGTCATGGATGAGCCTTCGGCCGCCCTGTCGAGCCACGAGAGCAAGGCGCTGCACGACATCATTCGCTCACTGGCCGCCAGCGGGACGGCCGTCATCCTCATTTCGCACTTCCTCTCTGAGGTGCTCTCGCTCTCAGACACCATCACCACCCTGCGCGACGGTCATCTGATTTCGACCGTTGACGCGCGCGGCGCGACGCAAGAGAGCCTCATCGTCGGCATGCTCGGTCGTTCGCTCTCAGCGACGTTTCCCGAGAAGCAGTTCCCCCACGATGACGCACCGGTAGTGCTCGAGGTGGCCAACCTCTGTGCGCCCAAGGTCGACAACTGCACCTTTTCGCTTCGACGTGGCGAGATTCTGGGCATTGCGGGCCTCGTGGGTGCGGGGCGCTCGGAACTGGCCCGCGCCATCTTCCGCGACGCCAAGGTGTCCGCCGGTTCGGTGCGCCTGGGTGGCGACAACCTCTCCGGGCACAACCCGCACCGCTCCATTCACCGCGGACTAGTCATGATCCCCGAGTCGCGTAAGGAACTCGGCTTGATGATGGGCCGTTCCGTGCGCGAGAACGTGTCGCTGTCTCGCCTCGACCTCGTGAGCCGACTCAGCTGGGTGTCGCGACTGCGTGAGCGTCGCGCGGTGGCCTCACTCATGGAGCGCACGACGGTCAAGGCTGCGAGCATGTCCCTGCCGGCCACGATGCTCTCGGGCGGGAACCAGCAAAAGCTGCTCTTCGCTCGTTCCATGATGAAGACGCCGGCGGTACTGATCGCCGACGAACCCACGCGCGGCGTCGACGTGGGTTCTAAGCGCGCCATCTACGACCTTCTGGTCGAGATGGCTCGCGAGGGAATGGGGATCATCGTGATCTCCTCAGAACTCGAAGAGGTCCTGGGCCTGGCCCACCGGGTCCTCGTCATGCGCCACGGGCGGATCTCCGCCGAGTTGGCGGGCCAGGACATCAGCGAGGAGGCGGTCCTCGAAGCCGCCTTCACCGAGAACAGCGCCAGCTGAGGAGTTGACATGACCGAGACACTCACCGATCACCCCGACGTCGAGGACCTCGGCAACGCGGGACTCTCGATGAAGTCGGGTCTGCGACGTCTCTTCGGATCGTGGCGTACCGCGGGGATCCTGATTCCCTTCCTCATCCTCTTCGTCGTGTTGTCGATCGCCAGTTCCCCGTTCTTGCACACGACGAACCTGATCAACATCCTCGACCAGCAGGCTGCCGTGCTGTGCATCGCCGCGGCCGGCACGCTCGTCCTCGTCGCTGGTGGCATTGACCTCTCGGTCGGCTCCACCTACGCGCTCGCCGGCGTGGTCGCGGGCGAAGTGGGTCAGCACCACTCCGTGGTGTGGGCCATCCTCGCCGGACTCCTGGTCGGCCTGGTGGTGGGCCTGCTCAACGGCGTCATCGTGACGGTGTTTCGCATTAGCCCGCTCATCACGACACTCGCGATGTCCTACATCATCTACGGCCTCGCGCTCAAGGTGACCAACGGCAACCTCGTTCTCACCGGCTCCATTCCGGGCTTTCAGACCTTCACCAACTCGACGTTTCTCACCGTGCCGAGCGCGGTGTGGATGGCGATTGGCGTCGTCATCGTGCTGGCGGTCGTGCTCTCTCGCACGACCTACGGACGCTACGTCGTGGCCGCGGGCGGCAACGCCGAGGCGGCCCGCCTGGCCGGAGTGCGGGTCAACGCCATCAAAATCATCACGTTCGTCATCTCCGGCGGCGCCGCCGCGCTGGGCGGGATCATCGACGCCGGGCGACTCGGCTCGATCTTGTCCACCAGTGGTGGTCCGTCACTGTCCTTCCTCGTGCTCGCGGGCATCGTCGTCGGTGGCACATCCATCGCCGGCGGCGAGGGCTCGGGGTGGCGCACGGCCCTAGGCGTGCTGTTCATCGCACTGATTGGAAACGGCTTTAACCTGCTGGGCGTCGACCCGAACTGGCAACAGATCGTCCTCGGTCTGATCCTGCTCGTCGCCGTTGGCCTGGACATGTGGGCGCGTCGGGCGAAGGCCTGAGACCTAGCCCGTATCGACTGAGGAGAGAGAATGGGAATTCACACACACGGCACGAATAACGTCGACTGGGAGAGCCGCGTCGATATGCCGCGCCTGCGTGAGGAGCGCTTGGCGCGCCTGCAGGCCGAACTCGAGCGCTCGGATCTCGGTGCGCTGCTGACCTTCGACTTTCACAACATCCGTTACATGACCGGCACCCACATCGGTACGTGGGCCATGGACAAGTTGATTCGCTTCGCGCTGCTGCCACGCGGCGGCAAGCCCATCGTGTGGGACTTCGGTTCGGCCGCGCGCCACCACCAGCTCTACAACCCGTGGCTGAGCGGCGTGCAGGTCCTTCCCGACGGTTCCCAGGTTCCCTACGAGGGTGCGCGGGCCGGTCTCTCCACCTTGCGCGGCGCGATTCCTCCTGGCGCCGACCGCGCGGGCGACGTGGCGAGCAAGATCAAGGAAGTCTTGCACCAGTACGGTCTGCAGAACGAGCCCGTCGGCGTGGACGTCATCGAGATGCCGGTACTGAGTGCGTTCGCCAAGGAGGGCATCACCCTCGTCGACGGCCAGCAGGTCTTCCTCGCCGCGCGGCGCCTCAAGACCAAGGACGAGATCACTCTGCTGACCCAGGCGGCGTCGATGGTTGACGCGGCCTACGAGGAGCTCTACACGTTCCTGCGCGCCGGCGTGCGTGAGAACGAGTGCGTGGCGGTGGTGAACAAGACGCTCTACGACCTCGGCAGCGAGCACGTCGAGGGGGTCAACGCCATCTCCGGTGAGCGCTGCTCGCCGCACCCCCACGTCTACAGCGATCGACTCATTCGCCCCGGCGACCCGGCGTTCTTTGACATCCTGCACAGCTTCAACGGGTACCGGACCTGCTACTACCGCACCTTCGCCGTCGGCAGCGCGTCGGTCGCCCAGCGCGACGCGTACACCAAGTGCCGTGAACTCATCGACACCGCGATCGCCATGGTCAAGCCCGGCGTGACGACCGCCGACATCGTCGCCGTGTGGCCCCGGGCCGAGGAGTTCGGCTTCGCTTCCGAAGAGGCGGCCTTTGGACTGCAGTACGGACACGGGATCGGCCTGTCGATCTGGGAGCGCCCGATCTTCAGTCGCATGATCTCTTTCGAGCACCCCGAGGTACTCGAAGAGGGGATGGTCTTCGCCCTCGAGACGTACTGGCCGGCCAAGGATGGCTGGTCGGCGGCGCGCATCGAGGAAGAGGTCGTCGTCACGGCCACGGGTTGTGAAGTCATTACGAAGTTTCCCGCCGAAGAGCTCCTCGTCGCCGGCAAGCGTTACTACGCCGCCGGGGGCACCCTCAGTGACCTACGTGAGTCGCAGTCGAACCTCAACACGCCCTGGGGCCGCGGCGAGTGATCGCTCGCTCGGCGCGTCGAACTTCTTGGAGGGTAGGCGCCCGTGGGTAAACTGCCGATCACGGTGGAGAGTCGACGTAGTTATCTGCCGGTCGACCTGGCGGAGGGATAGCGACATGGTGACGGGCGAGATGGGCACCGGCGACGTTGAGAGCGTCGCGGCCGTCACGCGCCGCGCTCGCCTCGAGTCGCCCGTCGCGCTGGCCCACGATGATGTGCGGGTGGCCGCCGAGCGCGCCACGTCAGATTCGGTGGGCGCGCGCCTTCGAGCGAGACGCGAGACGCGGGGGATTTCCCTTCGCCAGTTCGCGCGGCAACTCGACGTGTCCGCGTCGTTCATCTCCCAGCTCGAGACGGGCAAAGCCAAGCCCTCCGTCGCCACCTTGTACTCAATCTGCGCCGCCCTCGACATGTCGATCGACGAGCTCTTCGCCGCGGAGTCGGCGCCGGCGCGTGGTGAAGTGGCCGCCGTCGAGACGGTGGTCGAACGAGGGGTGAGTACGAGCACGGGTTTGCGCGACACCTTGTTGAAGGGGTGGGGAGGAACGTCGGGCGACGAGCGGACGCACTCGCCGCTGGTCCTGCCCCACGAGCGTCGGGCGCTGGTACTGGACTCCGGGGTCACGTGGCAGCGCCTCACGGCGACGAACCACACGCACTCTGACTTCATGTTCGTGCGCTACGACGTGGGAGGAAGTTCGACGTCCGACGGACGTCTCGTTCGCCACGCCGGCACTGAGTACGGTTTCGTGATCTCGGGCACCCTAGAGGTGACATTGGGTTTCGAGACGTACCGCATGGTGGCCGGCGACTCGATCTCGTTCGACTCCGAGATCCCCCATCGCCTGTGCAACGTCGGCGCCGAGCCGGTCGAGGCGATCTGGTTCGACCAGCACTACGCCCACGGAGGCGAGTAGCTGCGCTACTCCCTCGCGACGGCGTCGAAGGAGAAGCCTTCGGCGAAGAGCGTCAGGCAGACGGACGCGACGTCGGCGTCGTAGCGTATCCCCGCTCCCGCGCGGATCTCACCGAGGGCCTCCTCGAGTCCGAGACCAGGTCGATAGGGCCGGTGGTTCGTCATCGCCTCGACGACGTCGGCGACGGCGACAATGCGTGCGGGTGGTGAGATCGCACTCAACATGAGTCCGAGCGGGTAGCCCGAGCCGTCGGCGCGCTCGTGGTGCTGCCAGGCGACGTCGGCGATCGGCCAAGGGAGGCTGGCGCGCATGAGGATATCGTGGCCCACCTCGCAGTGCGTTTTGACCATGTCGAACTCGACCGCCGAGAGTCGTCCCGGGCGCGTGAGGATCTCGGTGGGCACGGCTACCTTGCCAATGTCGTGGACCTCGGCGCTTCGTTGGATGAGTTGAACCACGTCGTCGCCGAGTCCGAGCCTCGTTGCGATGGCCGCGCTGAGGATGCCCACGCGGCTCTGGTGACCGGCGGTGTAGGGATCGCGGCGTTCGGTCATCTCGCTGAGCGCGCCGAGCGTGCCGTCGAAGGCGGCGGCGAGCTGTTGCACCGAGCGCACGTGATTGAGGCCAAAGGACATCTCTCGCACCACTGACTCGAGGCTGTGCACGGTCATCTCGTCGAACCAGAAGCGGTCGGCGCTGTAGACCGTAAGGCACGCCCGCTGGCCCCGGTACGAGAAGGGCAGTGCGACCGAAGAGCCGAGTCCGTACTTTGTGGCGCGCTCACGCCACGTGGCCAGGACGGCCTTGTCCGGCAGATTCTCACAGGTCTGCGTCTCTCCCGTTCGCAGGGCCGTTCCGGTGGGACCGCGCCCGCTATCTTCGGTGCCCCACCAGGAGATCATTCCCTCCGTCAGGTAGTCGCGTGCACCCGCGGCGCACAAAACGTCAACGCCGTCCACGTCTGGTGCGGCGACGCCCACCCACGCGAGGGCGTAGTTGCCCGGTGAGATGAACGCCTCGCAGATGTCCTGAAGACACTCGTCCTCGTCGCGAGCGTTCATGACGATGTGGTTCACCGCATTGATGAGTTCGAGGGCGAGCCGTCCTCGGTAGGCCTCGCTGATGTCCACGAAGGACGCGAGCGCACCTCTCGTGGAGTCGGTCAACGCGACGGGTGTCGTGTCAACGAGTATCCAGCGGCGCGCGCGGTGGAGGTTTGAGGTTCCCATGAGAACGCCGTGGCGCTCCTCGCCGGAACGCAGGGTAACGACGAGGGGCAACTCGTCCTTGGCGAACAGCGTGCCGTCGGGCTTGACCACATCGCCGAGCGGGTAGCGCAGTGAAATCGCCCCGTCGTCGCCCTCGGTGGCGCCCAGGATCGACAGACCAGCGTGGTTGAGGTCGAGGATGTGCAGGTTCTCGTCGATGATAATCATGCCCACGGGGATCTGATCGGAGACGTAGCGTGGATCGGCGAGCCACGTCAGACCCTCGCCGATACCGGAGACTGGTTCTCTGTGTGGGCTCATAGTCGCCCTTCGACGCGGTGCACGCCGAGTATAGGGATGAGTCACCCGAGACTCAAGGGGCGTCACGCTCCCGGCGCCACGCCGGCGCCGGTGCGGCCCGGGCCCTCTCGCGCGACTCGACGTTCACCTAGGTGCTTCGTGCGTGTCTCCTGATCAACTCGATGTTTTGAGACATCGGCTCAACGAGAGTGGGTCGTGTGACCCGGTCCGGGAGGGTGGGCCCGGGTAGCGCGTTTGGTAGGGTTGCTTCCGATCGATTTCGCCATCGGTCTCTGGGTCCTGGCTTGGGCCACGCGCGAAGGAGTGTTCAGTGAAGGTTCTCGTACTCGGGGGAGACGGCTTCTGCGGATGGCCGACGTCGCTGCACTTGGCCGACGCTGGTCACGAGGTCATCGTGATCGACAATCTCAGCCGCCGGGCGATCGACCTCGAGCTCGAGGTGGATTCACTCACTCCCATTCGCCCCATTGGTGAGCGAATCCGCGTCTGGAAGGAATTGACCGGTCAAGAGATCGGCTTCATCAACCTCGACCTCGCGACCGAGTACGACCGGTTTGAGAACCTGCTGCACGAGCTGCGCCCCGAGGCGATCGTGCACTTCGGTGAACAGCGCAGCGCGCCCTACTCGATGCGCTCGAACGCCGCCAAGCGCTACACCGTGGACAACAACGTGCGCGGCACGCACAACGTGCTGGCGGCGATCGTGGCCTCGGGCCTCGACGTCGCGCTCGTGCACCTGGGCACCATGGGGGTCTACGGCTACGGCTGGTCGGGTTCGGCACCGATCCCCGAGGGGTATCTCACCGTCAAGGTCCCCACGCCCGACGGTGACATCGAGCGCGAGATCCTCCACCCCGCGAACCCCGGTTCGGTGTATCACCTCACCAAGACGCTCGACCAGCTCCTCTTCACCTTCTACGCGGCGAACGACCAAATTCGCATTACCGACCTGCACCAGGGCATCGTTTGGGGCACGCAGACTCCCCAGACGGCGCTCGACGAGCGGCTCATCAACCGCTTCGACTACGACGGCGACTACGGCACGGTTCTCAACCGCTTCCTGATGCAGGCCGCCATCGGCCACCCGCTCACGGTGCACGGCACCGGTGGCCAGACGAGGGCCTTCATCCACATTCGCGACACCGTGCGCTGCATCCAGATCGCCCTGGAGAATCCGCCCGCGCGAGGCGAGAAGCCGATGGTCTTCAATCAGGTGACCGAGACGTATCGCGTGCGCGACCTCGCAGAGCTGATTTCCCGACTGACGGGCGTGGAGATCGCGAACTTGCCCAACCCGCGCCGCGAGGCCGCCGAAAACGACCTCAACGTCAGCCGCGACCGATTCATGGCCCTCGGCCTGAACCCGACGTACCTCTCTGAGGGTCTCCTCGAAGAAGTGCGCGACGTCGCCCAGAAGTACCGCGAACGCGCTGACACGACGAAGATCATCGCGCGCTCCACCTGGCGTGCGGGCATGGAGACGTCCCCGGACCTGATGAAGAACGACTGAGTAATACCATCTCGCGCCACGTAGCCGTGTGAGACTCGGCTCATGGTAAAGATCTATGAATACCGGCATCATCCGCGCGCTCAAGAGTTGCGCGAGGGTCGACCGGTCAAGTCCACCGACGTACGTCGCCTCGACCACCGCAACGTGTTCGTGCGTTTCAACGCGCGGTTCGGCCTCAAGATCACTCTCATCGTCGGCACGATGTGGGCGGCGTACCTCTTCACCGTGCTCGCCCTCTTCGCTTTGCCCTCGGCGGTGCACCAGGGTACCTACTACGTCATTGTCTGGCTGTCGTCGAGCTTTCTGCAGCTCGTGCTACTGCCCATCATCATCGTGGGTCAGAACATCCAGGCGGCCACGGCGGACAAGCGCGCGGAGGACACATACAAGGACGCCGAGGCGGTCCTCAAGGAGTCCGAGGAGATCCAAAAGCACCTCCTCGCCCAGGACCAGGCAATATCGGACATCCTCGAGCGCCTGGCCGCCGCCGTACCACCTCCGCCCGCGGCCACGGCCTAGCGTGGCGAGGTGGATCTCGCCGCTCTAACCACTCTCACCAACGTGCATCGGGGAGTCCCGCTGCCCTACGCGCGCGTCGTCATCGTTCTCATCCCGCTCACGCTGCTGTCGATCTTTTGGTGGTTGCGCCGACACCGATGAGGTACGTGCCCCTCGACGCGCGGGGCTGGCGCCTCGCGATGGGCCTGCGTCCACTCGCGCCCGAGGACTGGCTCGAAGTCGACGAGAATCGTCACACCGAGCTCGCGTTGAAAGAGGCGCTGCTCGCCACTCGTCGCGATGACGTGGTGGGCCTCACGCCGGCGGCCGAGGCCGCGAGTGGCGAGCTGCTCGAGGAGGTCACCGCGTTTCTGAGGGTCCAGCACCCCCAACTGGCGTGGTCGAGTGACGAACGCGAGCACCCCTTGGTGGCGGCGGCGCGCGTGGTCCAAGAGGACCTGTGCGTGATGGTGCGCACCGACGAGTGGCGCCTCGCCGGCGCCTGCGTGTGCTTTCCCTCGCGCTGGCGCTTACGCGAAAAGGTGGGCACAACCGTAGATGAGATCCACCGACCGGTACCCGGCTACGACACGAGCCTGGCGGCGCCCACGCGCGCCGTCTTCGACCGACTCACGCCCGAGCGTTCGTTTTGGCGCCTCAACTGGACTCTGCTCGACTCACCCGACCTCTTTCAGCCGGCGGCGGCGCGCGCCGCGGGCGCCGCGCCGATCGACCAGTGGTTCTTTCGCGTCGAGCGTCAGACGATTCGACGCCTGCCGCGCAGCGACGCGATCATCTTCACGATTCGCACCTACGTGACGCCACTCGCGGCGTCACTGGGCGACGCGCGCTTCGTGACTCACCTGCTCGCCAGTGTGGAGAGCGCACCGGAGGCGACGCGCGGTTACAAGGGTTGGGTGGGGGTGGCCCAGAAACTGCGCGCCCTTCTCGACGTCGGTGCCTAGGAGGGACGGTGCCATCGCGGTCTTAGCGGGCGAGAAGATCCTTCGCGATAGCCACGACCTGCATCTCGTCGGTGCCGGCGTAGATGCGCAGCACTCGCGCGTCGCGGCTCAACTGCTCGACGCGGTACTCGGTCACGTAGCCGTTGCCACCAAAGACTTGGATGGCGTCGTCGGCCACCTGGCAAGCGGCCTGGGCCGCGTAGAGCTTCATCGCCGAGGCTTCGGCCAGAGTGGGTGTCGCGCCGGCGAGACTGCGCTCTACGTGAGAGAAGACGAGGTTGGCGACGTTCACGCGCGCCACCTCCATCTGGGCCAGCTTCAACTGCACTAACTGGTAGTCGCCGATCGGCTGGCCCCAGAGCGTACGCGTGCGCGCGTAGTCCACGCTCAGGCGCAGGCACTCCTCGATGATGCCCAGGGACATCGCCGCCACGCCCGCGCGTTCGGTCACGAAGTTGTCTTTGGCGCTGGTGCGCCCGCCACCGCGGGCCGACTCCGACTCGCCGAGAAGTCGGTCGGCCGAGACGAAGACGTCGCTAAGAAAGACGTCGCCGGTGGGTGAGGCGTGCTGGCCCATCTTGCGCATGGGCGCGCGCTGGTCGAGACCGTCCATGCCACGCTCGAGGACGAAGGCGAGTACCGGGCGCGAACGCACATCCAGACCCGTGCCGTCGTCGAGCTTCGCGTAGAGCACAAGGGTGTCGGCGTAGGGGCCGTTCGTGATCCAGGTCTTCTGTCCGTTGAGTACGTAGCCGCCCTCGACGCGCGTGGCGCTCGTGCGCATGCCGCCCAAAGCGTCCGAGCCAGAGTCGGGCTCGGTCAGCGCCCAGGCCCCGACCGTGTCGAGGGCCACCAGGTCGCGACCCCAGCGTTCCATTTGCACGGGAGTGCCGAGCTTGTTGATCGTCCCCGCGGCGAGTCCCACCGAGACGCCGAGCGAGGTGACGAGACCCGGACTGACCCGGCACAATTCGATCGTCGAGAGGAGCGACGCCGCCGGATCACTGGCCCGCTCGCGTTGCTCACCGGCGGGCTCGCTCTGCTCGGTGGCGCGGATCTTGCGCTCGAGTTGACGCTCGAAGCTCTCGAGCGCCATCTCGCGGATTCCGAAGGTGCGATAGAGGAGGCGCAGCACCTCGTAGGGTGGCTCGCCGTGGTGTTCAAGGTCGTCGAGTCGTGGTCGAATCTGCTCGTCTACGAAGCGCCGAAGGGCGTCGCGGATCGCGCGGTGTTCGTCGGACCACTCGAACACGGCCTAGGCCTCCCAGCTGACTCGCTTCAGGGTATTGCGGTCGGTGTGCATGATCACGGTGGGCCACTTCTTGTGCTCGACGACGGTGGTCTCGTCGTAGGAGAACGTGTCGCCGTCGATGGTGATCGTCACGTCGAAGCGCGTGGTGTGGGCGATGCGATCCAGGTAGGGATTCGAGAGGATGCCGTAGGTGTTTGATCCCAGGACCGACTCGAGGCGAAAGGAGGTCGCGTCGGCTTCGACCGTGGCCCCGGCGATCAGTACTTGAGCGCGCGGCACCATGAAGCAGCGCATGACTTGCTTCTCGGTCGCGTCCCACATCCAGTAGCCGACCTCGGTGTGGAACGGATTGTCCTCGCCCTCGCGGTAGGCCGCGGTGCGGTAGTCGAGTCCGTAGAGGTGCTGGTCGCCGTTGTCCACGGGACCGAAGTTCTTGAACGTCGTCTTCTCGCGGTAGGGCGTCTCAGCGATCTTTCCCTCGTCGTTGTGATACGACACGTCAAGTCCGTCGTAGCCGGACTCCCAGGTGCCGATGAGTCCACCGAGCGGTCCCCACTCTTCGAAGGCCATGATCATCTCCTTTGTGGGCGCCCCTCGCCCGTTTCACATCCTAGGACTCGCTCGGCGCGATCCCGCTCGCGCGAGGCTGCTCAGCGAGGCTCTGGAAAAGCCCGTAGTGAGAGAGGCCCACGAGCACGGGGGCGAGGGCCAGCCAGGGCGCGGCGTGGGCCTGGACGACGAAGAGCACGAGGACGATCACCTCCGAGGCCACGCGCCGCGTGGGCCACGCGCCGGTGAGGCGCTCGCCGAGGAGCCCGGAGACGTAGGCGACGTTGAGCCCGGGAACGAGTCCGGCGACGCTCCAGCGCGACGTGAGGGCCCGGGCGGCGAGCGCGTAGACGAACGTGCCGAGGGCCAGCAGGCCCACCGCGAGGTTCGACGCCGCGAGGGCGAACCACGTCGGCACAGGTGACGCGCTGCCCGGCCAGTGCGCGAGGACTCCCACGAGGAGTCCCAAGCCGGCGAAGGTGGCGAGGACGCCGTAGCGGCGCGCGGCGTCAAGCGCGCTCCCGTAGTAGGGCGGCGTGGTGACGCGAGACGTCTGCGGGCGCTCGGGGGCCGCGAAGGGTCGCGTGGTGTCGGACCACTGAGAACCGGTCCACACGCGCCACTGGCGCTCGCCGCCGGGATCGGGATACCACCCGGGCGGCGCGGGGGGCGACGCGGAACTCACCGAGGTAGTCTCCCATACCAACGGGGGAGGGACAGTACGATGACCCAGATTCGAGGAGCGGCCGCGCCGACGTCGGGCGCCCAGGACGCGGGCGGCGTCGACACCATCGCCCTCGACGCGGCGCTCGAGCGCGTGGCCGCCCACGCCCTCGACTGGGCGCGTGTCACGCCGCGCGAGCGCGCCGAACTGCTCGCGCGCGTCGTTGCGGATACGGTGTCGGTCGCCGAGGAGTGGAACGACGCC
Source organism: Actinomycetes bacterium (assembly GCA_021779735.1). Taxonomy (GTDB): domain Bacteria; phylum Actinomycetota; class Acidimicrobiia; order Acidimicrobiales; family RAAP-2; genus RAAP-2. The sequence continues at coordinate 1,811 of JAJYAC010000003.1, read as the reverse complement.
GCGTGCGAGGCCAAGGGACTCGACCCGCGCGGACCGGCCGGGGGCGAGGAGCTCTTCAGCGGGGTGGGCACGTTCGTGCGCATGGCCCAGGCGCTGCGTACCTCGATGCTCGACCTCGCCGCGGCGGGGCGTCCGAAGTATCGCGGACCCGTGACTCACAAGCCGGGCGAGCGTATCGCGGTACGGGTCGTGCCGGCCACGACGTTCGACCGCATCCTCTACGCGGGGGTGACGGGTGAGGTGTGGATGGAGCCGGGTGTGAGCGAAGCCGACGTGCGCGACACGCAGGCCGCCACGTACCGCGACCCGCTCGCCGCCGCGGGGGTCTCGCTCGTGCTGGGCGCGGGCAACGTCGCGTCGCTGGGGCCGCGTGACGTACTCACGAAACTCTTCGCCGACGGCAAGGTGGTGGTCCTAAAGGCCAATCCGGTGAACGACTACCTGGTGCCCTACTGGCGACGCGCGATGGCGGCGCTTCTCGAGGCGGGGTACCTCGAGATCGTCTCGGGTGGCGCGCAGGTCGGCGCGTACCTGACCTCTCACGACTTGGTCGAGGAGATTCACGTTACCGGATCGGACAAGACGCACGACGCCATCGTCTTTGGCGTCGGTGAGGAGGGCGCACGGCGCAAGGCCGAGCGCGATCCTCTCGTCACCAAGCCAGTCAGCTGCGAGTTGGGCAACGTCTCGCCGGTCGTCATCGTGCCCGGGACCTGGAGCGACGCCGAGATCGCCTACCAAGCCGCCCACGTGGCGACGATGCTCGTGAACAACGCGGGCTTCAACTGCCTGAGCCCTCGAGTTCTCGTCACGCACGCCGGATGGGCTCAGCGCGAGCAGTTCCTTGACGCACTCGAAAAGACGTTCGCGTCCATTCCCACGCGCCCGGCCTACTACCCCGGAGCTCGTACGCGCTGGGAGTCGTTTCTTTCCGCCCACCCCGACGCGCATCTCATCGGCGACGCGTCGGGCGAGGCCCTGCCCTGGACCCTCGTGCGCGACGTCAACGCCAGCGACCCCACGGAGATCTGCCTCAACGTCGAAGCGTTTTGCTCTCTGACCAGCGAGACGGCTCTCGCGGCCGACACACCCGCGCAGTTCGTCGAGCGCGCGGTGGCGTTCTGCAACGAGGTGGTGTGGGGAACGCTCTCCATGACGATCCTCGCCGACCCGCGCACGATGAAGGACCCCGTGACGGGTCCGGCCATCGACAAGGCCATCGCCGACCTGCGCTACGGCTCGATCGGCGTCAACCTCTGGCACGCCATGAGCTTCGCCTTCGCCTCCACCGTGTGGGGCGCCTACCCGGGCCACGACATCACCGACATTCAGTCCGGCACGGGCTTCGTCGGCAACGCCTACCTCTTCGCCCGTCCCCAGAAGTCGGTCGTGCGCGGTCCCTTCGTCACGCGCCCCGCGCCGGTGTGGTTCGCGACAAATCCCCACGGGGGAGAGGTCATGCGCAAGCTCCTCGCCTTCGAGGCCAAGCCCTCCTGGGCTCGCTTGCCCGGACTCCTCGCCGCGGCTCTGCGACGTTAGGGCGTCAACGCCACGAGGGTGCTCGCGCCGATCGCGGCGCACTCGCTCGTGCCACAGGCCGTGTCAAAGAGCACGCTGGGCGCATAGACGAGCGCGAGGTCGTGCACGCGTCGTTCGGTGATTGTGGTGACCATCCCCGCGCCGCTCGCGGACTGGCCGACCGCGACGCAGCGGGTGAGTTGCACACAGGCAATCGCCCTCGTGCGCGAAGACAGCGCGAGCGCCGTCCACGTGGCGGCGAAGTCGCGACTGCGCACGAGACTCGACGTCTC
>JAJYAC010000077.1 GCA_021779735.1 Actinomycetes bacterium | reverse complement strand
CGCCGGCGCGCTGATGACTCCGATGCTCGTCCTGATCTTTGGCGTGGCGCCCTCGGCCGCAATCTCCGCGGACCTCCTCGCGACGTTGGTCATGAGGCCCGTCGGAGCGGCGGTGCACTGGCGTCGGGGCACCATTCGTCGCGACATCGTGGGCCCCCTCTCACTGGGCGCTCTACCTGCGGCCTTCCTCGGCACCTACGTCATGCACGTAATGGGCACCACGGGCGGGTCCGAAGTGCCGCTCACGCGTGTCCTGGGCGCGGCCCTCGTCCTGGGCGCGGGCGCCATGACCGCCCGCCAGATGCACCTCGTGAGAGCGTGGCGCGAACGCAGCCACCGACGGGGCCTGACCATCGCGGTGGGGGCGATCGGGGGCTTCATGGTCGGCCTGACCTCGGTGGGCGCGGGTTCGCTGGTGATGGTCCTGCTCGTGATGCTCTACCCGCGCCTTGAGACCAACGAGCTCATCGGTACCGACCTCGCCCAGTCGATCCCGCTCGCGCTGAGTGCGAGCGTGGGCACCCTCTTGTTCTCTCACGTCAACTGGAGTCTCACCCTCGCCGTCGTCCTCGGTGGGGTGCCGTCGATCCTCGTGGGCTCCCTGATCGCCACGCGCGCGACCAGTCCGCTCATTCGTCACCTGATGATCGGGCTGGTGGGCCTGTCGGGTCTTAAGTACCTGGGACTCTCACCGGCCCTCGTCGCCCTGGCGGGCGTCGCCTCGCTGGTGATCTACGCGGGACTTGGCGCCACTCGCCGGCGCGCCACCCTCGAGCGGGCGAACTAGTAGCCCAGGCGATCGAGGATGTCGTCGTGCTTTTGCCACGACGGCTCGACGCGCACGCGCAACTCGAGATAGGTCCCCTCGGGCAACTGCTCGCGCGCGGCGATGCCCACCTCCTTGAGCAACTGGCCGCCCTTGCCAATGACCATGCCCTTTTGGCTCTCGCGCTCAACGAGGATCTCCACGGTCACGTGGGGCCAGTTGAACTCACTCACCCGACAGTGAATCGAGTGGGGCAGCTCCTGAGAGGTCTTGCGCACGAGCTGCTCGCGAACGAGCTCGGCGACCCACGTCCCCTCCTCGACATCGGAGACCTCGTCGTCGGGAAAGAGCAGTGGCGACTCGGGCATCCGGGCGCGCACGAAGCGAATCAACTCTTCAATGCCCTCTCCCGTGCGCGCCGACACCGCGAAGTACTCCACGCGCGCCGCCACGGCGGGGTCCTCGGCCACCTCCTGCACGCGACGTTGGGCGGCCAGAAGCTGGGCGAGGACGTGGTCCTTGCCCGCGCGGTCGGTCTTGTTCAGTACGACGCACACCGTGGCGCCGCGTCGGCCGGCGCCCAGGGCGATACGTATCGTGTTTTCGTCGCCCTGGCCGATCTCCGCGCCCGCGTCGAGCACCGCGAGGGCGACGTCGACGTCATCGGCGGCGGCGCGCGCCGCCTCGTTGAGGCGCCCACCCAGGCTCGTGCGAGGCCGATGCATGCCCGGCGTATCTACGAAGATGACTTGGACGTCGTCTTCGGTGAGAATGCCGCGAATCGCCTGGCGCGTCGTGTGGGGCGTCTTGGCGGTGATGGAGACCTTCGTGCCCACCACGCGGTTGAGCAGCGTCGACTTGCCGACGTTGGGTCGACCCAAGATGGCGACGAAGCCCGCGCGGCTCACGACTCACCAACCCGCTCGACGCGCACCTCTTCGACGCGCCGGCCGTCGAGACGCGTCACGGTGAGTCGGTACCCCCGGGCGTAGAACTCGTCGCCCACGTCGGGTACGCCACCGGCGAGATCGAGCACGAGCCCGCCAATCGTGTCCCAGCCGTCCTTGGGCAAGGCGAGGTCGTAGTCGAGATTGGCGTCGTCAATGTTGAGCCGTCCGCTCAGGGTGATCGAGCCCTTCGTGAGCGCTGCGAGGGGCACGCTCTGATCGGACTCGTCCGTGATCTCGCCCACCAGTTCTTCGAGAATGTCCTCGAGAGTCACGAGTCCCGCGGTGCCGCCGTACTCGTCGACGACGATGACGAGGTGGCTCTGCGCGCGGCGAATCTCGGGCAGGAGACTGGCCACGCGCTTGGTCTCGGGCACGAAGTGCGCGGGTGAGGCGTGCGCGCCCACGGTCTCCTCGCCGCGTCCCTCGTCTACCAGCGCGGCCAGCACCCGCAAGTTCACGATGCCCAAAACGTCGTCGACGCCCTCGCCGAGCACCGGCAGGCGCGAGCGACCCGTCTCAATCGCCAGGCGCAGCGCCTCTCGTACGCTGGCCAAGCTGGCCACGTCGACCATGTCGATGCGCGGCACCATGACTTCGCGCACCACGGTGTCGCCGAACTCGATCACCGAGTGGATGAAGTTGCGCTCCTCGGAGGCGATCGCCTCGTCCTCGTGGGCCACGTCGGCCATCGCGAGTACCTCGGACTCGGTCATGCGCTGGGCCGCGACATTGGTGCCAAAGAGTCCGATCACCCACTGGGCCACGGCGAGCAACGCCGACGCGGTCCAGCGAATGGGGGCGAAGCGCAAGAGCGCGTCCACGATGGGCGCACTCACCAGGGCCGCGGTGTCGGGGTGGGCCACCGCGAAGTTCTTGGGAATCGCCTCGAAGATCACGAAGATGATCACGACTTCGAGCACGGTGGCCACGAGCACGCCCGCCGCCCCGAAGAGGTGGCCGGCTAGTACGCCCACCAGGGTCGCCGAGACCAGCTGACAGATCAATACGAGCAAGAGCAGCGGGTTGAGGAACTGCTCGGGCGAGTCGGTCAGGCGCACGAGGGCGTCGGCGCCGCGGCGCTCTTCGTCGCGCAGTCCCCGCGAGCGTGAACGCGACATGCGCACGAGAGACGTCTCGGCGAGGGCGAAGAACGCCGAGAACGTCAAAAGCACCAGCACCACCAGGGCGAGGTACGTGTCACCGCTCGACCACTGGGCCGCGATCACGATCCTCTCCGGTAGTGACGCGCGAGGAGTTCGCGCTCGCGCGCTTCCATCTTCTCGGCCTCGGCGTCGATCTCGTGATCCCAGCCGAGGAGGTGGAGCACCCCGTGGACCACGAGCAGGGCGATTTCGTCCTCGCTCGAACACTCGTGCTCGAGCGCGTTGCGCGCCGCCACGCTCGGACAGATCACGATGTCGCCAATGAGCTGAGGGATCTCCGAGACGGCGGGCTCGCCCGGGCCGGTCGTGCCCGCGTCGGGACTGCGCCCACTGGGCTCGTCCTCGTAGTCAATGGGAAAGCTCAAGACGTCGGTCGGACCGTCTTTGTGCATGAACTGAGAGTTCAGCGCGGAGATTGTCGTCTCGTCACAAAAGAGCAGCGAGACCTCGGCGGGGGCGTGCACGCCCTCGTCAACGAGCGCCCCGCGAGCGAGGTCGACCCACGCCTCGAGGTTGATCACCACGTCGTGCTGCTCGTCGGCGGCGTAGATGTCAATCGTCATGAGTCGTGCTTGTCGTAGGCGGCGACGATATCGGCGACGATGCGGTGTCTCACGACGTCGCGCGCCGAGAGGTAGATGAACGAGAGGCCCTCGATCGCGCCGAGGACCTGATCGAGTCCGGCGAGGCCACTGCGCTTGCCGTTGAGGTCCACCTGGGTCACGTCGCCGGTCACCACGGCCTTGGAGTTGAAGCCGATGCGCGTGAGGAACATCTTCATCTGCTCGGGCGTGGTGTTCTGGGCCTCGTCGAGGATGATGAACGAGTCGTTGAGCGTGCGCCCACGCATGAAGGCGAGGGGGGCGACCTCGATCGTGCCGTTGGCGATGAGCCGGGCCGCGCCCTCGGGTCCGACCATGTCGTAGAGGGCGTCGTAGAGGGGTCGCAGGTAGGGATCGACCTTGGCCATGAGATCCCCGGGCAAGAAGCCCAGGTGTTCGCCCGCCTCGACCGCGGGGCGAGTCAGGACGATGCGCTGAACCTGACGCCGGTTGAGCGCCTGGACGGCCGCGGCGACCGCGAGGTAACTCTTGCCGGTGCCCGCGGGGCCGATGCCAAAGGTAATGGTGGACGAGTCGATCGCGTCCGCGTAGCGCTTCTGACCGGCGGTCGAGGGCCGCACGGGCTTGCCCTTGGCGCTGCGCACGACCTCGTGTCGCAGAACTTCGCTCGGGCGAAGGTCGTCATCGACCATGTCGATGGTGCGCTCGACCTTGAGCGGATCGAGGCTCTGGCCCGACTCGAGGACGAGGACGAGTTCGTCAAAGAGTCGTAGAACCTTGGCCGCGTCGGGACCAGTCACCGAGATCTGATTGCCCTGGACGCGAATGCTCGACTCGGGGTAGGAGTGTTCGATGACCCGCAGGTACGCGTCTCGGGGGCCCAACAGTCCGGCCATCAGGTGGGTGTTGGGCACGAACGTCGTCACGGTCAGGGCTTCGGTCGGGGCGTCTCCGCTCATCCGGGGGGCCACTCCAAGCGTCGTCCGCCGAGCACGTGCACGTGCAGGTGGGCCACGCTCATCTGCGCGTCGGCTCCGACGTTGATCACCAGGCGATAGC
>JAJYAC010000076.1 GCA_021779735.1 Actinomycetes bacterium | reverse complement strand
CGTGCTCGGCGACGCCCTCGAGGTGCTGCGCCTCGTGGCCGTGCTGGTCACGCCGGCGATGCCGGGGGTGTGCGGCGAGATCTGGCGGCGCATCGGGCTGAGTGGGGCTCCGGACGTGGCGCCCGTCACCGAGAGCGCGCTCTGGGGTCTCTACCCGGGCGGCTGCTCGGTCGACAAGGGCGAGCCCCTCTTTCCGCGCATTCGGAGTGACGCGTGACCTGGACCGACGCCCACTGTCACCTCCAAGACCACTTCACCGCCGAGCGAGGCGACGTCAAAGCCATCTTGGAGCGCAGCGCGGCGGCCGGCGTGACGCGTGTCGTGGTCATCGGCACCGACGAGGCGACCTCGCGCCAGGCCCTCGCCGTGACATCCCTGGTGAGCCCGGTAGAAATGTACGCGACGGTGGGGTTGCACCCCCACGACTCGACGTCCGACCTGGATCCGATCGCCGCGATGGCCCGAGAGGGTCACGCGCGACTGGTGGGTATCGGCGAGACGGGCCTCGACTACTTCTACGAGCACGCGCCTCGCTCCGCCCAACGCGCGGCGTTCGCCGCCCAGATCGCTCTGGCGCACGAGCTCGACCTCGCCCTCGTCATTCACGCGCGCGACGCCTTTGACGACGTGTGGTCGATACTGCGAAGCGAGGGGGTGCCCGCACGCACGGTGATTCACTGCTTCACCGGTACCGCGGCCGAGGCTGAGGGGTGCCTGGCGTTGGGCTGCGACATCTCCGTCGCCGGGGTGGTGACCTTCAAGAACGCCGACGCACTTCGCGAGGCCGTCAAAGTCGTGCCCCTCGAGCGACTACACGTCGAAACCGATAGCCCCTTCCTCTCGCCGGTGCCGCATCGGGGACGGCCCAATGAGCCCGCGCTCGTTGTCGTGGTCGGAGAATTTGTCGCCGCGCTGAGGGGGATGGACCCCGCGGAGCTGGCACGCGCGACGTCGGCGAACACGGCGCGCCTCTTTCGCCTTGCGCCCCGATAAAGAATTTTTGACCAGGTAGTTAGGAAAATTGATCCTTTCCGAGTTGCCAGCGGCGAGCCCCGTGCCTAGCGTTGTGGGGCGGGTTGTTCCTAGGCCCACGATCCTGGCGGAGGATTGACACTGACAACAGAACCTCGGCGTATGCGTAAGCGTGTGCCGTTGCTCGTGGCCGTGGCGGGCTTTCTCCTAGCCCCACTGGTGATGTTGACGCCCTCGAACGCGGGGGCGTCGAGTACCCACGCCCCGGTTCGCGCACCCAACGTCGTGGGGCTCACGCGCGCGGCGGCCTACGCGGCCCTGGCACGAGCCAACCTGTACTTTTCCACCGCGGGTCCGGGCAGCGCTGCGGGCACCTGGACGCGAGTCCTCAGCGAGCGCCCGCGCGCGGGCACGCTCCTCGCCTGGCACGCGACGGTGCAACTCACCGTGACCCAGGCGCCGTCGACACCCCGGTCCACGACGACCCGGCCCGCGCCCGCGGGCGCGTTCCATCATTCTCCTGGTCGCGTGCCTAATCTTTCTCACATGACTCGCGCGCAGGTCTACGCGGTCATGCACCGCGCCAACCTCTACTTCACGACCCGCGGCCCGGGCAGCGCGAACGCGACGTGGCGCAGCGTCGTGGCCGAAAGCCCGGCCCCGGGCACGCCCGTCGCCGCGAGGTCGACCGTGGTGCTGACGACGTCGTTGCTCAACCCCGTCGCCCCCGGACACGTGCGCGTGCCAAATCTCACGCACCTCTCACGCGCTCAGGTCAACACGGTGATGCGCCACGCGGACCTCTACTACGCGACTCGCGGACCGTCGTCGTGGACGCGCGTCATCTCTGAGAGCCCCGCCGCGGGTTCGGTGGTGGCCCTACGCTCGACGATCGCCCTGGGCACCGCCGGCGTCGTGGCCACGGCGTCGACCACGCGCACGTTGAGCGTGCGCCCCACGGTCGCGCCGCTGACGGGCTCGACGCACTACCGCATCGGAGTGGCGACGTGGTACTCCTACATTCCGGGCCAGTGCGCGACGTCCTACCTACCTCGGGGCACCCAGATCACCGTCGAGGACCTGGACACCGGCGTCAGTATCACCTGCCTCGTCACCGACCGCCAGGACTACAGTCCCGGCCGAGTCGTGGATTTGAACGAGACGCAGTTCTCGCAGCTCACCGCGCTCTGGCGCGGCGTCGTGCGTGTCAAAGTTTCCTGGTGACCCACACTCGCCGCGACCTGACGGCCCTCCTGGAGTCGCGCGGCCTGCGACCCTCGCGCGCGCTGGGACAGAACTTCGTCGTGGACCCCAACACGGTGCGGCGCATCGCGCGCCTCGCGAACGTGGGTGAGAACGATCTCGTCCTCGAGATCGGTGCGGGACTGGGCTCACTCACCCTGGCCCTCCTCGAGACGGGCGCCGAAGTCATCGCCGTAGAAGTCGATCGCTACCTCCTCGACGTCCTGCGTGAAACCGTCGAGCCCCACGGCGCGCGCGTGGTGCACGCCGACGCGATGGACGCGGACTTCGCCGACATTCTCAAGGGTCGCCGGGCGGTGGTGGTGGCGAACCTTCCCTACAACGTCGCGACGCCTCTCGTGCTGCGTCTCCTCGAAGAGGTGCCTGAGGTCACGAGGATGCTCGTCATGGTCCAGCGCGAGGTGGGGGAGCGTCTTGCGGCGAGCGCCGGGGACGAGGCCTACGGGGCCGTCTCGGTACGAGTGGCCTACTTCGCGCGCGCGCGCGTGGTGGGCCGAGTCGGACCCGCCGTCTTCTTGCCTCGACCCCACGTGGAGTCGGCCCTCGTGGAGATCGTGCGCCGCGACGCGCCCGCGGTGGATCCCGAGGTGGTGTCCGAAGCCGCTCTCTTTGACGTGGTGCGAACGGCCTTCGCCCAGCGGCGCAAGATGCTGCGCCGCTCACTGGCCGAGTGGGCCAGTGAGGGCGTCTTCGAACGCGCGGGCATCGATTCGACACGTCGACCCGAGGAGTTGAGCCTGGAGGAGTTCGCGAAGTTGGCGGCGGCGCGGTGAGAGAGCTCTTCGCGCCGGCCAAGCTCACGTGGTTCCTTGAGGTCACGCGTCGGCGTGAGGACGGCTACCACGAGTTGCGAGCGGAGATGACGACGCTCGCCTTCGGCGACTCGCTCGAGCTCGACGAGGCGCAGGACTACCTCACGATGGAGGGCGCCGAGCTCGCGCTCGACGCGACCAACCTCGTCACCCGCGCCCTCGCGCTCGTGGGCCGTCGCGCGGGCGTGCACCTCATCAAGCGCATTCCCCCCGGCGGCGGATTGGGTGGGGGAAGCGCCGACGCCGCGGCGATCCTGCGCTGGGCGGGGGGTGTGGACGTCGCGGCGGCCCTCACCCTCGGCGCGGACGTCCCCTTTTGCCTCCTCGGTGGTCGCGCGTTGGTCGAGGGGGTGGGTGAGCGCTTGACACCTCTGATCTTCGAGAAGCGCGACGTGACCTTGCTGGTCCCCGACTTCTCCGTCACCACGGCGCTGGTCTATCGCGCCTACGACGAGATGGTGGCGGCGGGTCAGCGTCCCTCGGGGCGCAACCACCTCGAAGCCCCCGCGGTTCTCGTCGAGCCTCGACTGGGCGAGACGCTCGCCTGGGCCCGGGAGCGCTTCGGTGAGGTGACCCTGGCCGGGTCGGGTTCGACGATGTTCGTGGCGGCGCACGTGGACGCCCACCGAGAGTCGTGGCGCGAGGAGGGTCCCGAGGGACCCGTGCGCGTTGTCCAGACCACTACGGCGCCCTAGGCGCCGACGACCTATTTGCCCGCGGCGCGACGCTGGAAGCGCGTGCGCTTCAACATCTTCTTGTGCTTCTTCTTGCGCATGCGCTTGCGGCGCTTCTTAATCAGTGATCCCATGGCTCGTAGAACACTACTAGGTTTTGGCGAGCCACCCGGAAGGCCCACGGGTTGTCAGCTCGATCAGGTGCAGTGGGCTATCCCCGCGAGGGGCGAGGAGTGGGCCGACGCGTCCTAGGGCGAACTGCTGGGCTTTCGTCAGGTGGAGAGGCCGCCGGTATTGGCGACGCGCGCGGGGCGGTGGTACCAGCGCGGTGGTGGTGGATTTGGGTGGCGGGGCCGACGGTCGCTTGGCGCGCAGGGCCCACCCGGCCCTGGCCGTCGACGACTACGCGCTGACGAGGCGTCTACGGGGTCGTGGATACGACGTGGCCTCCGACGACGCGCGCGCACCCGCGGCTGCTACGTCGGCGATCCCCAGGGCAATCGTCTCGAGTTGATTGACGCTAACTCGCCTCGCTGACGCGCTCGATGCGCAGCGCCTGGCGCGGGCAGCCACGCACGGCGAGGCGCGCTGACTCGAGGGCGCTCAAATTGGACAGCGCGACCGGGGTCTTGTCGATGATGGGATATCCCCACTCGTCGAGGTGTACCAGGTCGGGGGCCAGTTCGGCGCAGTGGCCAAAACCGTCACACTGTATGGGGTTGACGGCGAGAACGAAGCCGCCGCTGCGCCGTCTCATTCCCATATGAGCTCATCTTCTCGCTCCAGAGTGG
>JAJYAC010000024.1 GCA_021779735.1 Actinomycetes bacterium | reverse complement strand
GTGAAAGACCGCGTAGGGCTCGAGCATGTCGGCAACGCGCCTTCCCACCAGTGTGTCGAGGCCACGCAGGTGCGCGAGGTCCTCGTCGTTGAGTAGCGCCTGGTGGGTGAGGTCCAGTGGCATGAAGGTGAGGGGCCACGAGGCAGCGGCGACGCGGGCGGCCGCTTCGGGGTCGAACCAGATGTTGAATTCGGCGGCCGGCGTCACGTTGCCCTCGAAGGAGGCCCCGCCCATCACCACCACGCGCTCAACCAGCGCGTCCACCCCGGGGTAGCGCTCGAGCAACGTCGCCAGGTTCGTCAGCGGCCCGATCGCCACGATCGTGGTCGGCGCCTCGTTGATCAGGCGGTGCTGCAGGTCGACCGCGTCAAGTTCGTGTTCGGGTGTCGCCGGCTCGTCCCAGCTAAGGTCACCGAGCCCGTCGGCACCGTGCACACTCACCTCGAGGTGCGGGTCGCCGTGGAGGGGGCGTGCGCATCCGCGCGCGACCACGACGTCGCGTCGCTGGGCGAGGTCGATGAGGCGCCGGGCGTTGAGCGTCGTCTCGTCGATGCCCACGTTGCCGGCCACGCTGGTGAGAGCGAGGACGTCGAGCTCCTCGCTCGCGAGCGCGAGCAGGATGGCGACGGCGTCGTCCACGCCTGGATCGGTGTCGATGACTACTCGCGTGCGAGCCACGTGCGTACCTCCTCGTTGGTGGCGAACGAACCCTGGGCGCCACTCGCACGCGTGGCGAGCGCCCCGGCCACCACGGCGTAACTGAGGGCGTCGTAGGCGTCTGCGCCCAGCGCGTAGCGCACGGCGTAGGCCGCGCAGAAGGCGTCACCGGCTCCCACGGTGTCAAGCGCCGTCACCGCTGGTGGGGTGGCGCGAGCCACCTCGCGCCCGAAGCGCAAGTGCGCGGCGCCGCGTTCGCCCAAGGTGACGACGACGTGGCCGAGGCGCGCGAGATCGAGTGAGGCGGCTTCCACCTCGTTGGCGATGACGACGGCGCACTGGGCCAGGACGCCCTCGTCGATCGCGACGACGGGTGCGGCGTTGAGGACGAGACGACGCGCGCGCGTCGCGGCCTCGGCCACCGCGCCGAGCGGCGCTTCGAGTTGGGCCAGCACCACGTCGTAGGACTCGAGGTCGCAGCGCGAGACGTCGAGGTCGGCGTTGGCCCCGGGCGAGAGGACGATCGTGTTCTCGCCCGCCCCGTCCACGCTGATGTAGGCGGCGCCGGTGGGCCGTGGCGATCGGCCCACGAGAGCGGTCGCCACGCCGGCCTCTTCCAGGCTCGCGAGGACCACCTCGGCATCGGCGTCGGCACCCACGCAGCCCATCATGTCGACGCTCGCGCCCAGTCGCGCGGCCGCGACCGCCTGGTTCGCTCCCTTGCCGCCGGGCAGTCGCGTGACGTCAGTTCCCAGGACCGTCTCACCGCGTTGCGCGAGGTGGGCGACGCGCACGACGTAGTCGACGTTGCAGCTGCCCACGACCCCCACGCGCGGGCCGCTACGCGATCCCACTTAGGGGAGGAACTTGTTCGTGTAGTACGTCGAGGGCGAGGGCACCGAGGAGATCAGCTTGATGCTCTTGAGGGCCTTGGCGAGCGTCGTCCACTGCGCGTCGGTCTGGGTGAAGTACTGACCCTTCGAGTTGGTGAGGTAGGGAATCGTCAACTTCCAGCCGAGCTGGTTGTAGGCGTTCGTGTAGCCGCTCTTGGGGTAGGCCTTCGAGAAGTCGGCGGCCGCGGCCGTGGGATTCTTCGCCGCCCAGATCGTCGCCTTCTTCACGGCGCTGAGGAAGGCCTTCACCGTCGCGCCGTGGGCGCTCGCGTAGCTCTTGGCGGTGGCGTAGACCCAGATCGGCACGTCCGGCGCGCCGACCGCGGTACCGAGCACCGTGACGAGGTTGCCCTTGGTCTTTGATCCCACGAAACCCGGGATCTCGTAGTTCGTCGTCGAGGTCGAGTAGTCAACGCGGCCCTGGAGCAGCGACGTGAGGTCGTTGCCGGTGGGGTCGGTCACGATCTTCACCTGGCTCGCGCTGAGACCGGCCGCTCGCAACACGAAGGGCAGCATCGCCTCGGTCCAGGTGTCGCCGTAGGAGAAGATGCGCTTGCCCTTGAGCTGGGTCTTGAGGTTCTTCGCGGTCACGCTCGAGCCGGGCTTGGCGAAGAGCGCCCAGTTGTTGCGCATCGAGTAGTTCGCCACCGACAGCACGGGCGCCCCGGCGTTGATGGCGACGCCCATGTCCGTCGTGGTGATGAATCCAATGTCCGCCGAGCCGGTGGCGAGCATGCGCGTCGTCGTCGACGTGTTGGGCGGGAAGGCGATCTTGACGTTGAGACCGGCCGCGGCGAAGTAGCCGCGGTCCTGGGCGACCACGAGGGGCGTCAACTCGAAGTCCGGGCCCGGGAAGTCGTAGGCGAAGGTGACGTTGGTGCGCGTGGCGGCCGAGGCTGCGCTGGAGGCCGAGACGACCGCGAGCGGCGAGACAGCCAAGGTGGCGACGAGCGCGAGGGCTCCGAGGCGACGACGGTTCACGATTCCCCTTTCAATGGAGTGGATCCGATGCTAGTGCCCTCGCCCGCCGAAGCCACGCCGCGGCGACGCAGTGGCTGGCGCGCCACGCTGCGACGCTGCCAGGGGGTGACGGCGACCTCGGTGGCCACCACGAGCAAGAACCAGGTGATGCCGATGGCCGTCATGAGCATCGTCGTGCCGTAGACCGCGGCGGCGTCGAGGTTCGAGTTCGCGTGCACCTGATAGAGCGCGAGGGAGGATCCGTAGGAACCCGAGGCCCCCTCGCCGATGATCGCGCCGGTCACGGCGTAGGTCGCGCCGATCTTGAGACCGGAAAAGAGCGGCGTCGTCGTCGCCGGCACCTCGATCTGGAGGAACGTGCGCCAACGCGGCGCCCCGTAGACGCGCGCGAGGTTCACGAGGTCCTGGTCGACGTGACTCAGTCCGTCGACGACGTTCACCGTGACCGGAAAGAAGACGATCCAGGCCACGATCACGATCTTGGGCGTCACCCCAAAGCCCAAGATCAACACCAGGGGCGGCGCGAGGGCGATGATGGGCACCGCCTGAGAGAGGACGAGCACCGGGTAGACCGAGCGCTGCAGGACGGGGACCTTGGCCATGATGACCCCGAAGAAGACGCCCAACGCCGCGCCCACGAGAAAGCCGTAGACCGTCTCGCGAATCGTGCCGAGGGCGAGGGGCCAGAGCGTCGACCAGTTCGACGTGACGGCGTCAATCGCCTGCATTGGGCGCGGGGCGATGTAGGGCGCGATGTGAAAGCCCACGACGATGGCCTGCCAGAGCCCGCCGAGCACGAGAAGCGAGAGCAGCGGGACTCCGACGTTGCGCAGTAGTTTGCGGCTCATCGCTGGCCCCCGTGCAAGAGACGCATCACCTGGCTCTTGAGTTCGATGAAGATCGGATCGGTGAGAGTTTCCATCGTGCGCGGACGCGAGAGGGGGTTGGCGAAGTCGGCCACGACCCGGCCCGGACGCGGCGACATCACGAGCACGCGATCGGCGAGGAACAGGGACTCGTCCACGTCGTGGGTGATGAAGAGAACCGTGCGGCCCGTGTCGCGCCACACCCGCAAGAGCCACTGCTGCATCTCGAGGCGCGTCTGGGCGTCGAGGGCGCCGAAGGGCTCGTCGAGCAGTAGCAGCGGCTGGTGCGTGACGAGCGTGCGCATGAGAGCGACGCGCTGGCGCATGCCCCCCGAGAGCGCGCTGGGGTAGTGGCGAAGGAACTCCCCGAGTCCGTACTCGGTGGCGACCCGACGCGCCTCGAGACGATCAGCGTTCGTGACGCGCCGCGTGAGGCGCGCGGCCATCGTGATGTTGTCCTCCACGGTGCGCCAGGGCACGAGAAGATCCTTTTGGAGCATGTAGCCCACGTGGCCCGTCGCCCCGGTGACGAGTTCGCCCTCGAGGCGCACCTCGCCCGCGTCGGGACGCAGCAGGCCCGCGATCACGTTAAAGAGCGTCGACTTGCCACAGCCCGACGGCCCCACGATGGCCACGAAGGAGCCTTCGGCTATCTCCAGGTTGGTCGGGGCGAGCGCCGTCGCCTCGCCGAAGCGTTTGGTGACGTCGCGCAGCGCGAGCAGTGTTGCGGCCATCGGCCAAATCTACCGTGGGCGTCGCGCCCACCCTCTAGCGATAGCCGGCGAAGATGTCGCTCGCGGGACCCGTGAGACCCCGCGGATTGCTCGCGCGCACGAACCACTCGTACGAGCTCGAGGCGATGAAGGCGTCGCGCCCCTGGCGAATCCAGAACGAGTCGGCGATCTGAGACGCATGGGCGGCGAGCGCGTCGTACTTGGCCCCCGCACCGCTGGACACGTCGACCGTGACGTCGATCATCTCGTCGGGGGTGGCCATCTCGATGCCCTCGGCGTCGTCGGCGGGGTCGGGATCGCGCACGACGCCCTTGGCGGCGTCGGCCTCGCGCCGGCGCGCTTCCTCCTCGGCCCAGCGCGCCTCGTAGAGCTTCATCACGCTCGCGGGAATGGCGTTGAAGTAGAGCGTGGGCTCGTAGTCGAGGGCGCGAATCGCCGCGAGGGTGATGCGGTGGGCTTGGATGTGATCGGGGTGTCCGTAGAAGCCCACCTCGTTGTAGGTCACGATCACCTCGGGCCGCTCCTCGGCGAGCACGACCGCGAGCTCGGCCGCGGCCGCCTCCACCGGGGTTGACCAGAAGGCCCGGGGGTCGTCGTTCTGGGGCCAGCCCATCATCCCCGAGTCGCGGTGACCCAGGCGCACGAGCCGCGCGATCCCCAGGATCTCGACCGCGCGATCCAACTCGACCTCACGTAGCTTCGCCACGGCGTCGGCGTCGTGGCCGTCGTCGCCGGGCTTGGCTCCCCCGGGCGCGTCGCCGAACTCGCCGTTGGTGCACGTCACGAGCACCGTGCGCACGCCCTGGTCCGCGAGGACCCGGTAGAGGCCGCCGGTGGAACTCGCTTCGTCGTCGGGGTGCGCGTGCACCGCGAGAAACGTCAGGCCCACGCGATCCCCCCGAAGAGGTCGGTGGCGTCGGCCACGACCGGCTCGCGCGCCCAGGCGCGCTGGTAGTACTCGGTGCCAAAGAGCGCGAGGAAAAGCGCGGGGTCCATCGACACGAGGTCGGCGTTATCGATCTGGGACGCGTGAGCGGCGATCGCCGCCTGCTTGCGCTCAATGAACGCGCTGACGTCGAGCGTCGTGGCGACCAACTCGTCGGCCACCCCGATGCCCGCGTCGAGGACCCAGGCCGGCAGGAAGACCTCGAGGGCCCGGGCGTCGGGGACGAAGTCGCGCAGCACGCTCTGGGGCACGATCGGGTAGTAGAGGCGCTGGGGTGAACTCGCGAGCTCGACGGCCCGGCGCGTCACGCGATTGGCCATCACGTGGTCGGGGTGGCCGTAGAAGCCGTTCTCGTCGTAGGTAACGACGACCGTCGCGCCCACCGCGTCCAAGAGGCTCGCGAGCACGCGCGACGTCGCTTCGACGTCGCAGTGGGTGAAGGCGTTCGGCGCGTCGTTCTGTGCCCAGCCCGTCATGCCCGAGTCGTCAAAGCCCAGGTTCACCAGTCGCTCGCAACCCACCAGGTGCGCGGCGACCTGGAGCTCACTCGCGCGCGTCGCGCGCGTGGCGCCGGCGTCGTGACGCGGGTCGTCGCCCCCGCGCCCGCGCGGGTCGATGCCGTACTGACCGTTGGTGCAGGTGACGAGCACGACCGAGTAGCCGCGCTCGGCGTAGCGCGACGTCGCACCACCGGTGAAGAGGGCCTCATCGTCGGGGTGCGCGTGCACGCACACCAGGGTCGGGGTATCGGTCACCTCAGAAGACTACGAGGCCGCGAGTTGGATGATTCGCACGACCAGCAGCGTCCCGGCGACGCCCAGGTAGGTGCCGTTGGCTCCGAGCAGCCAGCGTCGCGCGCGCGAGTGCGTGGGCGCCTCGAGGAGAGCCAGGCGCGGCATGCGCCAGTCCTGACGACTGACGTCGTAGTGGGGTCGCGCACCGGCGCGGCGCAACCCGATGGGAAGTCCCACCGCGAGGCCCACCGCGGCCATCGAGCCCAGCACGAGCAAGAGCGTCAGCACCGGCGCCGACGGAAAGAGGGTGGAAACCATCATCACGACCGACAAGACGACGAGGACGCTCACGATCACGACGGCGATCGCGTTGAGCCAGCGCGGATTCGTCCAGGGTCCCAGGGCGGCGCGATCGTTGGCGAGCAGCAGCACGATGATGGACGTGCTCGGCAACATCAGGCCGCTCATGGCCTGCACCGCCAGGGTGATGATGCCCAGCGGCGCTCCCGGCAACAGCGTCACCGTCCCGGCGACGATCAACAGTCCCGCGAAGACGCCGTAGAAGCCCTTGGCCTCGCGCATCGGCACGTTCAGGCCCTGGTTGAAGCGCGCCGAGAGGTCGCCCATCGCGTAGCTGCTGGCCAGCGTGACGGTGGCCGCCCCCACCACGGAGGCGTTGAGCAAGATGATCGCGAAGAAGGTGCCCGCGCCGTGACCCACGTAGCGTCCGAGGCCGCGCGCCACCTCCAGGGCGTTCACGTAGGCCCCCGTTCCCCCGTGGGACGAGAGCCCCGCGGCGGTCGTGGCGATCAGCAGGGCCGCCACCACCACCACCACGATCGAGCCGATGACGGTGTCGGCCCGCTCGTAGTTGATCCACCGGGGCGAGATCTTCTTGTCCACGATGTTGCTCTCTTGGAAGAAGAGCTGCCAGGGTGCGACGGTGGTGCCAATGATGGAGATGATCAACAACACGCTCGCCGACGTCGCCCCCCCGCGAATCCCGGGCACCACGAGTCCGTGGGCGAGCGCCGACGTCGCCACGTGGGCGCGCAGCACGAGGGGCACGACGACCACGTTCGTCGCGACGAAGAGCATCATGAATCGCTCCCAGCGACGGAACGAACCGGTTGCGGTCACCGCGAAGAGGGTGACCACCGCGACGGGCACCGAGATGTAGGGCGAGACGCCGAAGTAGCGCATGGACAGCGAGATCCCGATGAACTCGGTGATGATGATGAGAAAGTTGAGCAGCAGAATCGACCCGATGGACACGTTGCCCCACCGACGGCCCACGCGTTCGCGTATGAGTCGACCGTGGCCCACGCCCGTGACCGCGCCGAGGCGCACGACCATCTCCTGATTGACGATGAGGACCGGGATCAGTAGTGGCAGCGTCCACAGCAGCGAGTAGCCAAAGTTCTGTCCCGCCTGGGCGTAGGTGGACACGCCGCCGGCGTCGTTGTCGCCGACCATGACAATGAGCCCGGGTCCGATGATCGCGAGCAGGGTGAGAGCGCGCGCGCGAAGTCCGCGTCGCTCGCCCACGTCGTGGGCCGCGATCGAGCCAAAGGCGCCGCTGATCTGAGAACTGGAAACGTGTTCGCGGGACACTGCCCACCTCCTTTCGGATCGTCGTCGGGCACGCGGCCGCGACGATCAGGAGGCGCTAGTGGCCGCCGTGCACCGGTCGCGGGTGCGTGAGAGGAGAAACCGGCAAAGCGGTACTCGGGGGTTTCAGATGGACCCCCTTAGAACGTGAGCGAGGCGGCGCATCACTCCTCCACCGCGCTCATGCCGAACTCTCGGCGCCAGCCCTGGGGCAAGAGCACCTCGAGGAGGTCGTCTACCGTGACGACCCCGATCATCTGGCCGTGGTCTTCGTCGAGCACCGGCACGACGGTCAGGTTGAAGTCGCTCATCTTGCGCGCTACCCGGTGCAGGTCCCAGTGAGGGTGCACGTGGGTGAGCTGGGTGCGCGCGACGTTGATCGCGAGCTCGCTGTCGCGTGCGCGCACAAGAGTGGCGATCGGGCAGGCCCCCATGGGATGACCCATCCAGTCGAGCACGAAGACCGTGTGCAGGGACTCCGTCGGCGCGCTCGAGCGGCGAATGGCCTCGAGGGCCTCGCCCACCGTCGCGTTCTCGGGCACCGACACGTAGTCGAGGTTCATGAGACCACCGGCGGTGTCGGCGTTGTAGGAGAGGAGGTTGCGCACGCGCACCTGTTGGCTCTCGGGCAGTTGCTCCAGGATGGGCACGCGCCGCTCCTGGTCGATCTCGCTAATGAGGTCGGCCGCGTTGTCGGGCTCCATGCGCGCGAGCAGTCGCGCGGCGTCCACGTCACTGCGACCCTCTAAGAACTCGAGCTGGTGGGTGGTGTCGAGCTCTTCGAAGACGTCGGCCTCGAGCTCACGATCCAGACCCACCGCCTCGATGATTTCCTCGCCCTCCTCGTGACTCGCCTGCTCGACGAGGTCAGCGATCTGGGCCGGGTGCAGTCGGGCGAGCTTGCGGTAGGGAATGCGCAGGCGCGCGGTGGGCACGTGGCTGACGAAGGGCTCGATCGAGGCGAAGTCGACGAGGGTGGCGGACTTGACGTGACTGGCGATGCTCGAGCCAAACACGCGGCGTAGGAACGGTCGCCGACCCGTGTCCACGCCGACCACCTCCCAGCGACCGTTCGCCTCGGCGAGCTCGATCTCGTTGGCGATGATGAGGCGCCCGCGCACCAGATTGATGAGGTGGCGAGCCAGCAGGTCTTCCGCCAAGAGCAGTTCGCCCGGACGCCTCTCGAAGCGACGCAGGTCGACGCGGCGACCCTGAAACGTCACGCGCCCCTCGGCGAAGCCACCGATCTTCTTGATGGGTAAGAAGAGGTCGCGACCCTCGATGCGAATGACCGCGCCCACGATCGGCGGGTGCGCGTCGTCGCCTAAGCGCGCGACCAGGTCCTGGACGCGTCCAATCCGGTCGCCGGCCTGATCAAAGATGGGCCGGTGCAGGAACGTTGAGAGGTGGTAGATGTCGGCCATGGGAACCTCGAGAACCCCAGGCTACTGCCCGACTCGCGCGGCCACCACCGATTCAGGCGATCGAGCCCAGGGCGTCCACGACGAAATCGACGTCGTCGTCACTAACCTCGGCGTGAGTGACGAGACGCACACGTGTTGACGCGAGAGTGTCACCGATCACGCGGCGTTCAGCGAGGGCCGCGACGACCTCGCGCGCGCGCGGGTGCGTGAAGGCGACGATATTCGTGCGACACGAGCTCGGGTCGTACTTCGACTCGGGCCAGCGCGCAGCGACCGCGTCGGCGAGAGCGCGCGCTCGTCGGTGATCCTCGCCGAGGCGATCCACCATCGTCTCGAGCGCCACGAGTCCCGCAGCCGCCAGCACGCCGGCCTGGCGCATCGCGCCACCGAGGCGCTTGCGCTCCACGCGCGCGAGGGCGATGACCTCGCTAGTGCCGGCGAGCAGGGAGCCGACGGGAGCGCAGAGTCCCTTGGACAGACACGACATCACGGTCGTGGCCGGCGCGGCGAACTCGGCCGCCGAGACGCCGGTCGCCACCACAGCGTTGAAGAGTCGCGCGCCGTCCATGTGCAGGCTGCGGCCCTCGAGGACGCCCGCGAGCGCGTGCAGGCTCGCGACGTCCCAGGGCGTGCCGCCTGAGGGCATGTGGGTGTTCTCGATGCTGACGAGAGAGACGTGGGGTCGGTGGTGACCCTCGGCGTGAATAACCTCCGCCACGGCCTCGACGTCCACGACGCCGCGATCGTCGTCAATCGTGGCGAACTGCACCGACGCGTTGCGAGCGGCCGCGCCCATCTCAAAGTCCACCACGTGCTGATTGCGCCCGGCCACCACGACGTCGCCCGGCTTCGTCAGGACGCGCAGGGCGATCTGGTTGGCCATCACACCCGAGGGCACGAAGAGCGCGGCGTCCTTACCCACCAGAGCCGCGTAGCGCGCCTCGAGCGCGTTGACGGTGGGGTCCTCGCCAAATCCGTCGTCGCCCACCTCGGCGTGCGCCATGGCCTCGCGCATCGCGGGTGTTGGGCGGGTCACGGTGTCACTGCGCAGGTCAACGCGTCTGTTCATGGTCGAAGATTAGGCTTCTACACTCGGGTGATGAGCGAGAACGTGATCCACCGCGCATCAAACACCCCCAACGTCCACGACCACCTCGGCGTGCGCACCCTCGAGGCCACCAAGGAGCGAGTCGTCCTCGCGGTAGAGGTCGGCCCCACTGTCCACCAGCCCTACGGAATCCTTCACGGGGGCGTCTCGGCGCTGCTGGCCGAGGGGGCGGCGTCCTTAGCCGGGGCTCTAAACGTCGGCGACGATCAGATCGTGGTGGGCACCGAACTCAACTGCTCTCACCTGCGCCCGATGACTCACGGCACCTTGAGCGCGACGGCCACACCGATTCGCATCGGGCGCAGCGTGCACGTGTGGGGCATCGAACTCACGGACGAAAAAGGCCGTCTCATCAGCGTCGCGCGATGCTCCCTGCAGGTCCTCGCGGCACCACCGGCTCCCTAGGGTCGCGACCTAGACTGGCGAGAAGCCAAAGGAAAGGGCCGTCTACATGGGAGTTCGCTTCAGGGGTTGGGGTATGGCCGTACCCGACCGCGTCGTCACCAACGACGAGCTCTCCCAGACGCTCGACACCTCCGACGAGTGGATCCGCGAGCGCACCGGCATCCGCGAGCGTCGCATCGGCGGCTCCTCGGGCTCCCTGGGCGCCCTCGCGGGACAGCGCGCGATGGCCGACGCCGGCGTCTCAGCCGACTCCATTGACTTCGTCCTGCTCGCCACGACCACCCCGGACCGCATCGCGCCGGCGACGTCAACCGCGATTGCGGCCGAGTTGGGGCTGACGTGCCCGGCGATGGACGTGAACGCCGCCTGTAGCGGCTTCATGTTCGCCCTGCGCACCGCCCAGGGACTGCTCGAGACCGGCAACAAGCGGATCTTGCTCGTGGGCGCGGAGAACCTCTCGCGCTGGGTGGACTGGAACGACCGCAACATGGCGGTGCTGCTCGCCGACGGCGCGGGTGCGGTCGTGCTCGACTACGACGAGAACGGTGGCGACATCCTCTCCTTCGTGCTCGGTACCGACGGCACCGCGGCCGAACTGCTCACCTGCGAGCACGGTGGCTACTTCCAGATGGACGGCAAGGAGGTCTTTCGCCGCGCGGTGCGCGTGGTCGTGGACTCCGCGCAAGAGGCCATGGAGCGCGCCGGGATCACCTCGGAGGACATCTCCCTCGTCGTGCCCCACCAGGCCAACATTCGCATCATCCAGGCCGCCGCCCAGCGCCTGGGCATCGACATGGAGCGCTGCGTGGTGGTGCTCGATCGCTACGGCAACACGTCGAGCTCGTCGATCCCCCTCGCCTTCTTCGACGCGCGCGAGAACGGCCGCGTCCACTCGGGTGAGTACGCCCTGCTGACCGGGTTTGGCGCCGGCATGACCTGGGCCTCGGCCGTCGTTCGCTGGTCGTGAACCCGTCCCTCGTCATCCTGGCCGCCGGGCGAGCGGTGCGTTACGGCGGACTCAAGCCCCTCGCGCCCATTGGCGTGCACGGCGAGGGCGTCATCGACCTCATCGCCTCCGACGCGTTGTCGGGGGGCTTTGATCACATTGTGGTGGTCGTCAATCCCGAGACCGGACCAGACATCGAAGCGCACGTTCTCGAGAACTGGCCCGAGGAGGTGCGCGTCTCCTTCGCGGTGCAGCACCAGCCGCTGGGCACAGTGCACGCGACGCTCGCCGCCGAGAGCCTGCTCGACACGTCGTTGCCCTTTGCGATCTCCAACGCCGACGACCTCTACGGGCGTGACGCGTTCGAGAAGCTCGGCCAACACCTGCGCACCAAGAGCACGAACTGTCTCATCGGCTTTCAGCTCGACCACGCGCTGGTGGGTGACCTGCCGGTCTCGCGCGGCCTGTGCAACGTCGTCAACGGACACCTCACCGACATCGTCGAGCGCCGCCAGGTCTACGCCTGGGACGGGGGCTTCGCCTCCGACGACGGCCTCTCGCCGGTCCTGCTCGAGCCCGACGCCACCGTGTCGATGAACCTCTGGGGATTTCAGCCCGCGATCTGGCCGCTGATGCATCGCGCGATGGAGAGCCGCGACTTCGACGACGAGTCCGAGGTCGCCCTGTCGACCTTCGTCGGCAGCATCCTGCACCGCCACCCGCTGCGCTTTGATGTCTTGCCCACCACCTCGCGCTGCGTGGGCGTCACCCACGCCGACGACCTGCCGCTCGTGCAGATGGACGTGCGCCTGCAGGTCGAACTCGGCGAACGTCCGGAGTGCGCCTTCGCGTTCTAACGCGCGGGTTTGTCTAGGCGAGGTGCTCGGCGAGGAACGCGAGCGATGGCGGCTCCTGGGCGAAGAAGAACGGGTCACTGTGACAGCCGGACTCTCGCACGATGACGGCCCGGGCGGGCAAGACGCGCGTGAGTTCTTCGACCCCGGGGTAGAAGGGGTCGTCGCGACCCACCGCAACGCGTAGCGCCGTGCGCGCGAGTGCGGAAGCGTGGGTGATCACGTCGCCCGCGGCGAAGGCCGTCGCGGAGGCGAACGCGCCGGCGTTGGCCGCGCGCGCCTGGGCGTACGAAGTCCACACCGCGGGACTGATGGCCGCCACGGCGGCGACGAGGTCGCGGTGGCGCTCGGCGAGGGCGAGCGCTCCGTAGGCGCCCATGGAGATGCCCATGAGCCCGATCGCGCGGGGGGCGCCGAGTGCGCGCCGTTGACACCAGGGAATCAGCTCGTCAACCACCATGGCGAGCGGGTCGTCACCGGGATGCGGATTCCAGTAGCCGTCACCCCCGTCGACCGTGACGAGGGCCATGGGGGCGAGGGCTCGCCCCTCGACGCGCAGCGCGAGTGCTTGGGCGGGCGTGAGGCCCACGAGGGCGTTCGTGTGGTTGTCGCCGTAGCCGTGGAGCATCACCACGAGGGGCAACTCGTCGCCCGGCGCGTGTCCCGGCGGGTACGCGAGCGTGTAGCCCACGCGGCGCCCTCGCGCGCGCGAGTAGAAGTGCCCCGACTCGCTGGGTCCCACCGGGGCCAGATCGAGCGTCGGCGCCGCCACGGAGCAGGCGCCGTCGATCTGATCGAGGTACTGCTGTCCCGGTAGCACCCCGTGGGCGACGAGCTCCACACCCGTGGCCCCGGCCGCGACCAGTGCGCCGAGTCCGCCCGCGAGCCACAGGAGGCGCCGTCGCGTGAGAGGCGACCCCTCACTTTCTTCTTGCGCGTGGTCCGACATCGTCACATCCTCTCACCGTGACGAGACGCCGTGGGGCGTGGTGAGCGGGCACGTCAGCCGGAGAGTGGTCGCTGGGCTAGGCCGACTCCGCGACTCTCTTGATCGCCGCGAGGGTGGCGGGAATTCCCTCGCGCGCGGCCACGACGCGCTGAGCGACCTGCGCGTCGGCGTCGGCGCCGAAGCGCTCGGCGAAGCGCTCGATTCCCGCGGGGAGAAACTCCCAGGACTCGCGGAGTGTGGTTCCCCCGTCGGTAGCTTCGAAGGTGTAGCCCCAGCGCGTCCAGGTGCCTCCCACCACGAAGGCGAACTCGCGACCCCGTTCGGCCGCGACGACCTGCGAACGCGTCTCCCACGTGCGCTCGGGCGTCTCGTTGCGTCCCGTGAACCACGCGCCCACCTGGGCCGACTCGCCCTCGTCCCACCAGCACGCGGTGCAGACGGGGCTCCACTCGCCCATGCGAGTCACGTCGGCGACCATGTCGTAGAGATCCTCGGCGCCGCGCGCGATGAACACCGAGTCAGAGAACGTGAGATCTTGCATCGACTCAACGTAGCAACGCCGCGAGGGTCCCCGATCGCAATGGGGCGCGAGGACTCAGTGCCAGTCGCGCGCGGGCGGAACGGCCTCGAGCCCGAGCGCCTCGACGAAGTCGGCGGCGACGGTGACGCTGCCGCGGTCGCGTTGCAGAGCTCCGCGCACGAGCAGCGCCGGGGCACTGGCCACCGATCGCCAGCGCACCCACGCGCCGGGCGAGAAGATGACGTTCACGTGGCCCGTCTCGTCTTCGAGGTTCACAAAGACCGCCCCGTGGGCCGTCTCGGGGTGCTGGCGATGCGTCACCACCCCCGCCACGAAGACCCGCTCGGCCTCGACGCTCGCGAGCGTCGAGGCGCACGCCACGCCACGCGCGGCCAGCCGCTCGCGCACGAGGGCGATCGCCGTGGCCCCGGGGGTGAGGCCCATCGCCCACAGGTCGTCGGCGACGCGCTCCATCTCGCTCGTCGCGGGCAGCGGGGGCGCCTCGAGTCCGCTCACGACCGCGAGGCGCCCCGGCGTCGCCTGGGCCGCCGCACCGGCGCCCCAGACCTGCTCGCGCCGGGACCGGCCAAAGCAGTCCAGCGCGCCGGCCGCGGCGAGGGCCTCCAGGTGACGCTCGCTGCACCCGGCGCGCGCGGCGAGATCGGTCGTGTTCGCCCAGGGCGCGCCCTCGGCGATGCGCGTGGCCAGCGCCGCGCCGATGCCGCGCACCGACGACAGCCCGAGTCGCGCGCTCGGCCTCTCGGGGTCCCCCTCGAGACTCGCGAGCGCGAGCGAACTATTCACGTCGGGGCGCAGCACGCTGACTCCGTGTCGACGCGCGTCGGCCACCAGGCTCTGGGGTGACCAGAACCCCAGAGGCTGGGCGTTCAAGAGCGAGACGAGGAAGGCCGCGGGATAGTGCAGCTTGATCCAGGCCGAGCAGTAGACGAGGTGGGCGAAGGAGACCGAGTGCGACTCGGGGAAGCCGAAGTTGGCGAAGGCCGCCAGCGCCTCGAAGAGTTGGTCGGCCGACGCGCCGGTGATGCTGTTGTCCGCCATGCCCGCGTAGAAGCGGCTCTTGAGCTTGAGCATGCGCACCTCGGAGCGCTTGGCGGCCATGGCCTGGCGCAGCTCGTCCGCCTCGGCCGGCGAGAACCCCGCCACCGCGACGGCCATCTCCATCAGCTGCTCTTGAAAGAGCGGCACCCCGAGGGTGCGCGACAAGATGGGCTCTAAGCGCGGGTGCAGGTAGGTCACCGCCTCGTCCCCGCGACGCCGACGCAGGTAGGGATTGACCGCGTGACCCTGAATGGGTCCGGGGCGAATCAGAGCCACCTCGATCACCAGGTCGTAGAAGCAGCGCGGCAGCACTCGTGGCAGGGTCGCCATCTGGGCGCGCGACTCCACCTGGAAGACCCCCACGGTGTCGGCCTCGCAGAGCAGGTCGTAGACCGCCGGCTCCTGGGCTAGCGCCCCGAGGTCGAGGTGAACCCCGTGAAAGGCCGCCACCTCGTCGACGGCGCGGTGTAGCGCCTCGAGCATGCCCAGGCCCAGCAGATCGAACTTCACCAGCCCGATCGCCGCGCAGTCGTCCTTGTCCCACTGCAGGACGCTGCGCCCGCTCGTGCGCGCCCACTCCACCGGGCAGACCTCGGTCACGGGCCGGTCACAGAGCACCATGCCCGCCGAGTGCAGCCCGAGGTGGCGCGGCCGGTCGCGCAGTTCGCCGGCCAGTCGCCCGATCAACGGCGGCACCGCGCCCTCGACGTGGCGCGTGTCGCGCAGCGCGTTGGCCTCGGCCTCGCTGTAGCCAAAGGCGCGCGCCACGTCGCGCAGCGCTGAGCGCGAGCGATACGTGATGACCGCGGCCACCTGGGCCGCGTGACGACGCCCGTAGCGCGCGTAGACGTACTGGATCACCTCCTCGCGCCGACCCGACTCGATGTCGACGTCAATGTCGGGCGGCCCGTCGCGCGCCGGCGAGAGGAAGCGCTCAAAGAACAGGTTGAGAGACACCGCGTCGGCGTTGGTGATGCCGAGCGAGTAGCACACCGCCGAGTTCGCGGCCGAGCCGCGGCCCTGGCAGTAGATGTTCTCGCGTCGACAGAACTCCGTGATGTCCCAGACCGTGAGGAAGTAGCCCGCAAAGCCCAACGCCCCGATGACCGAGAGCTCGTGGTCGATCTGGCGCCACGCGCCCTCGACGCGCTCGGCGTCGCGGGCGCCGTAGCGACGCGTGGCCCCAACGTCCACCAGTTCGCGCAGGTAGTCCTGCTCGTCCATGCCCGCCGGCGTGGGAAAGCGCGGCAGGTTCGGCGCCACCAGGCGTAGGTCGAAGGCGAGCGACGCGCCGATCTCTCCCGCGGCGTCGACCACCCCGGGCCAGCGCGCGAAGCGCCGACGCATCTCGGCGTCGCTGCGCAGGTGCGCGGCGCCCGAGGGGGCGAGCCAGCCGCGCATCTCCTCGAGGCTCGCGCGCGCACGAATCGCCGAGAGCACGTTCGCGCGCGCGAAGCCCTCGGGGCTCGCGTAGTGCACGTTGCCCGTGGCGAGAACCTCGACGCCGCGCGCGATCCCCAGGGCCGCCAGTTCGTCGTTGCGCGCGACGTCCTCGGGCTCGGCGTGGTCCCAGATCTCCACCGCCACGTTCTCGCGCCCGAAGGCCGACGTCAGACGCGCGAGCGCGCGCGCGGCGGCGCGCGGACCCTCGTCGTAGAGCGCGCGAGTGAGTGGTCCCTTGCGACAGCCACTTAACACCAGCCAGTCGCGCGCGTGGCGCGCGAGGTCCTCGAGGACCAGGCGCGGCGTGCCCTTGTCGCCACGGGCGAGGTGGGCCTCGGCCAACATCTCCGAGAGCGCGCGGTACCCCTCGGGCGAGCGGGCCAGGACCACGACGTGCTCGCCCGAGGGGTCGCGCACTCCGGTGCGCTCTCCCCCCTCGAGCGTGATCTCGCTGCCAAAGACCGTCGCGAGGCCGATGGCCCGCGCCGCCTCGGCGAAGCGCACCACGCCGTAGAGGCCGTGGTGGTCGGTCAGGGCGAGCGCGCCCAGTCCCAGACGCACCGCCTCGGCCGCGAGCTCCTCGGGGTCGCTCGCGCCGTCGAGAAAGCTAAAGCCCGAGTGCGCGTGGAGTTCGGCGTAGAGCGCCATCAGTCGTAGATGCCCACGAGCCACCACCGGTGCGACTGGGCCACGAGCAGCACCGCCTCGCCGGTGGTGAGAACGAGTTGGAGGTGCGCGCGAGAGCGCGCGAGCGACCACCAGCGCTCGAGGCTGGGCCAGGGGCCCGCGTGCCAGAGGACGTCACGGCGTATCGCGTGCGAGAACCACAGCGTGGCTGGTTCACCGGTGAGACCCCCGCGCGAGCTGACGCGTAGCGGCGCCCCGTTCGCGTCGCGCAACTCCACCGGCACTGGTCGAGCGAGCGTCGTGGCCGGCGAGGGCGCGCGCAGTTGACCCGGCCACGGCGCCTCGTCACGTTCGGCCTCGGCGTTGGCACCGAAGGGGACGAGAACGGCTCGATCCTCGGGGGCGCGCCCCGCGCGCAGCGCGGCGACCACGACCCCCTCAGCCCCGAGGCGACGGCGTACGCGGTGCGCGGCGGCGGCGGCCCGCTCGTCGCCGGCGGTGCGCTCACCAAAGAACCCTCCCTGGTGCGTCGTCACCGACGTCGCGCCGCGCACGGCGCTGAGACGTTCGCCGATGTGTGGATCGCGCTGGCCGGCGAGTTCGCCCACCTCGCCACGCGCCACGCGGTGCAGACGCACCACGGCCGCGCTGAAGCGCTCGGCGACCTTGCCGGCTTCGAGGTCGGCGAAGGCGCCGACGCTGCGGATCCCGAGTCGCGCGCACGTCGCGGCGAGCTCGGCGTGTCCGAGCACGTCGAGAGACAGAGCTCGTCGAAAGGCCTCGCTCGCACCCACGGGCACCACCCGCCGCGACATCGCCGCGAGTTCGGCGAGGAAGAGCCCGTCGGCGACGCCGAGAGACGCCTCGTGACCGGTGACGTCGCGCACCGTGTGCGCGACCGCCTCGAGCACGGCGCCCTCGCCCCCGAAGAAGCGACTCGGCCCGCGTACGGGAATCACGCAGAGCCCGAGACGGACCGCTTCGCTAAAGGGTGAGAGGACCTCCAGCGCCGCCACGAGGCGCGCGAAGTCGCGCCACGTGGCGCCGTCGGGCGACTCGAGGGAGAGGGGCTCGACCCAGACCGCGAGGAGCCGCTCCACCTAGACCTCCGCGCGACCACGCGGGTTGGGCAGGACGATCACGTGCTCGCCCACGCGGCTCGCCTCGCCCCGTCCGCCCACGCGCACGTTGAGGTAGCGCGCGTCAAGTCGCGACGACGTCGCCCAGCGCGCGTGGGTGATCGTAAAGGAGATGTCGGCCGGCGTGGGCCAGGGCGCGTGCGTCTCGGCGAGGGCGACCAGCACCACGCCGCGTTCGCGCACCCGATCGACGAGGCGCCGCGCGGCCGAGGGTGCGCTACGCCCCGGCGGGCGCACGACCAGCAGGTCCACCCCGTCGAGCAGGTCGGCCGCCGACTCGGCCCACGCGCCGCGCGGACGCGGCACGAAGAGCACGCGGCGTAGGTCCAGCCCGAGC
This sequence comes from Actinomycetes bacterium, assembly GCA_021779735.1. Taxonomy (GTDB): domain Bacteria; phylum Actinomycetota; class Acidimicrobiia; order Acidimicrobiales; family RAAP-2; genus RAAP-2. The sequence continues at coordinate 774 of JAJYAC010000024.1, read as the reverse complement.
TCGCTCATGGCGAGCACGCCGGGGTCATCCACTCCCACCACCGCCGCCCAGTGGCCCGCGCGCGAGGCCCCCGTGAGCAGGCTCAGCGCGAGACTGAGGCCCCCGAGACCCGGCGCCGCCTCGACGACGACCGTCGAGCCGCGGCGCAGACTCGCCCCCGGCACGAGGCCCGACCAGGGCTCATCGAGGGGCAGGCGACGTGATCCGGCGAGGGAGACGGGGCGCACTTTGGCAAGCAGATCGGCGGGCAGCGGCGGTCGAGGAGGAGAAAAAGCGAACATATGTTCGTAAGAGTAGCCAGTCGCCGTGACGCTCGCCATTGGGCCCCAACGGGCCCTGCATCTCACCGGGGTAAACCCAGGTTGTCCCCTACATTTGGTCAGAGTGTGGGGTGCGATCCACGCTGCGGTGGTGCTGCAGTCTGCATAAGTCGTGCTGCCACATCTCGCCGAAACCCGTCCTCCACCAACGCTCGGGGCTACGAAGAACCACCAAATCGCTCACGCAACTGGCGAAGAGAGCCGGGTGCCATGGTCTCGGTCGGGTAGTACTTCTCGAACAGCGCCACAGCAGCGTCGAGTGACTTGATCGCACATGCGTAGAGGAGGAGATCGATGTCCCACGCATCACGAAGTCCCCGCCCCGCCAGCAGCTTCATGGCCAGCAACAAAGACGGTTGTGCAACACGGATGGTTACCTGTTCTCGGGCAAGATGAATCTCCCAATCACCCTCGGTGTCGAAATGGCTGGCCCACATCTTTACTGCGTCATTGA
>JAJYAC010000075.1 GCA_021779735.1 Actinomycetes bacterium | reverse complement strand
GCGTTCCCGTGCGCATCGTGCTTCGCCGAGTGGTCAGCGCCCTGCGCGCGGGCGAGCGGGTCGGCACCCTCGATGTCACGGGTCCCGTGAGTGGCACTTTCTCGCTCGTCGCGCGCGGTCGCGCCGCGCCGCCCACCGTGTGGCAACGCCTACGCTGATCCCATGTTCGCGCGCGTGCCCGCTTCCTCGGCCAACCTGGGACCCGGTTTCGACACCTTGGCGCTCGCGCTCGAGCTCTACGTCGAAGTGGGCGTGACGCCGGCTGAGCACTTCTCGATCACGAGCACCGGCGAGGGCGCGGGGCTCTTTGACGACGAGCGCCACCTCGCGGCGGTGGTGGCTTCGCGAGTCCTCGGGCACACACGTTTCGCGCTGAGCGTGGACTCGGCGATTCCCCTCTCGCGAGGACTGGGCTCGTCGGCCTCACTGGCTCTCGCCGCGGCCGCGGCGGCGCGGGCCGCGGACCCGCTCGCGCTCGCGTGTGAGATCGACGGCCACGCCGAGAACGCGGCCGCGTCGCTCCTCGGAGGACTCGTGACGGCCGCCCTCCGAGGGGGCGAGCCGGTGGCGCGTTCCCTGGGTCTCGACGCCGACTGGCGATTCGTCGTGGTCGTGCCCGAGGCCCAACTCGCCACCGCCGACGCCCGGCGCGTGCTGCCCCACGACGTGCCCTTCGCCGACGCGGTGGCCAACCTCAACGCCATGGGTCTGCTGATCGCCGGGCTCGCCGATCGCAACGCCTTCGTCGCCGGATCGATGACCGACGCCCTGCACCAGCCCTACCGCATGGGACTGCTTCCCTTCGCCGCGCCGCTGCTGGCGGCGCTGACCGACGCGGGGGCGAGCGGTGCGTGCTGGTCGGGCGCGGGTTCCGCGATGCTCGGGCTCGCCGGCGTGGAGTGTGCGCACGTCGTGGCTGACGTAGCGCGCTCCTTCCTCAACACTGAAGGCGTTCCCGGCACCGTGTTCGTTCTCGACGCGGATCGCGTGGGCCTGGTCACGCGTTGATCTCACTGTCGCACTCCCGCCGCCAGGCCGTCGCCGGTGGCGGCTTCATCATCGTGGGGGCCATCTTCATCCAGTGGTCGGCGGCGGTGATCTCTCCCGTCTTTCTCGCCGTCGGACCCGCCGCGGCGAGTGCGTGGCGCTTCGTCTTCGGGGCGCTCGTCTTGCTCGCGGTTGCACGCCCGCGCGTGCGCGCGTGGACGCGTCAACAGTGGGGCGGCGTCCTCGTGCTCGGCGTCGCGACGGCGTTCATGAATATGTGCTTCTATCAGGCCATCGCGCGCATCCCCCTGGGCACGGCCGTGGCGATCGAGTACCTCGGGCCCTTCCTCGTCGCCGCGCTCGGCAAGCGCACCCTGCGCCACTTCGGGTTCTTGGTGCTCGGCGGGCTCGGCGTGCTGGCCCTGACACGCCCGGGTGGAGGAATCACGCTCGCGGGGGCGCTTTTCGCGGCGGGCTCGGGGCTGGGCTGGGCGGTCTACGCTCTCGCCTCGCACCGCGTGGGCGGGGCGACGCGGGGATTTTCCGGACTGGCGGTCGCCATGTCGATCTCGGCCCTGGTGACCCTGCCCTTCGCCCTCGGTGCCACGTCAGCCCTCGTTCACTCTCCCCAGGACTTGGCGCGCGTCGTGGCCGTGGCCGTGATGGCGATCGTGATTGGCTTTGGCGCCGAGATGCAGGCGCTGCGGCGGGTGAAGCCATCGATCGTCAGCGTGCTCTTGGCGCTCGATCCGGCCGTCGCCTTCGCGGTGGGCTGGCTCCTGATGTCTCAGCACCTCACCTCCCTGGACGCGGTGGGTCTCGTCTGCGTGGTGGTGGCGGGCATCGGGGTCACGGCTGACGTGGTCGATAGCGACGTGGGTCTGGCCCTCTAGGCGCGACGGGGCCACCATTAGGCTGGTCGCGTGGCCGAACCACGCACCTTCTCCATTCGCACCTTCGGGTGCCAGATGAACGAGCACGACGGCGAACGCCTCGCGGGACTGCTCGTCGCCGACGGCCTCGTCGCGGCGCCCGAGGGCGCCGAGGCCGACGTCGTGGTCTTTAACACCTGCACGATTCGCGAGAACGCCGACCTCAAGCTCTACAGCGCCCTCGGGCACCTTAAGGCCGAGAAGGCGCGTCGCCCGGACATGCAGATCGCGGTGGGCGGCTGCATGGCCCAGAAGGATCGCGGGGAGATCTTGGAGCGCGCGGGCTGGGTGGACGTGGTCTTTGGCACCCACAACCTGGCCGAAGCGCCGTCGCTGCTTCGTCGCGCGCGCCTCGAGGGTCCACTGGTGGACGTGTGGGACGCCCCGGACCCCGAGGCCAGTCGCGACATGGCGCCCGCGCTCTACGCGGTGCGTGACGTGGACTGGTCGGCCTGGATGACGATTCAAACGGGCTGTGACAACACGTGCGCTTACTGCATCGTGCCCGCGGTGCGCGGCGCTGAGATCAGCCGCCCCCTCGAGGATCTCGTGGCCGAGGCCACGATGCTCGCGGGGCGCGGTGTCACCGAGATCACCGTGCTCGGCCAGAACGTGAACTCCTACGGGCGCGACATCACGGGTCGCAGCCCGCTCTTCGCCCAGCTCCTTCGCGAGCTCGGCGCCGTGGAGGGCATCGAGCGCATCCGCTTCACGAGCCCCCACCCCAAGGACCTGCGGCCCGAGACCATCGAGGCGATGGCCGAGGTGCCCGCCGTCTGTCCCCAGTTGCACCTGCCCTTGCAGTCGGGTTCGAACCGGGTTCTCGCGGCCATGCGACGGGGCTATCGCGTCGAGCGCTACCTCGAGCGTCTCGCGAGCGCGCGCGACGTGGTGCCCGACCTCGCGGTGACGACGGATCTCATTGTCGGGTTTCCCGGCGAGAGTGACGCCGAGTTCGACGAAACCCTGGCGGTGGTGGCCGACGCGCAGTTCGACTCGGCCTTCACCTTCATCTTCTCTGCGCGCGAGGGCACGCGAGCGGCCGACATGACCGAGGACTTCGTCGCGCCCGAGGTGGTGAAGGAGCGCTTCGCCCGACTCAAGGACGTGCTCGATCGCTCGACGCTGCTTCGCCACGAGGCGCGTGTGGGCCGGCGCGAAGAGGTCCTCGTCGAGGGGCCCTCGAAGCGCAACCCGGCGATGTTCTCGGGGCGCACCCGCCAGGGCAAGCTCACTCACTTCGCCCCGGGCGACCTCGCCGCGCGCCCCGGCGCCCTCGTGGAGGTCGACATCACCTACGGGGCCCCCTACTACCTACGCGGCGAGCTCGTCTCGGTGCTGCGCCCACCCCGACACCGCACGCGTCTCGCCGTCACCAGCGCGTGAACACCCGCGCGCGCGCCGTGGCCCTGGTGGGGGCGACGGCGTCGGGAAAGTCCGCCGTCGCCCACGCGCTCGCTCAGCGCGTCGGAGCAGAAATCCTCGTCGTGGACTCCATGACCGTCTATCGGGGTATGGACATCGCGACGGCCAAGCCGACGGCGCGCGAGCGCCACGAGGTGCGCTACCACTTGCTTGATCTCATCGACGCGAGTGAGGACTTCGCTCTCGCGCCCTACCAGGCGGCCGCGCGCGAGGCGGCCGGAGAGATCGACGCGCGGGGTGGCTCGGCCATCTACGTTGGGGGCACGGGGCTTTACGGTCGGGCGATCCTCGACGACCTCGAGATTCCCGGGCGCTACCCCGAGGTCGCGGCGTCACTGTGGGCGCGTCTTCCTGGCGAACGCGACGCGCTCTATGCCCAACTCGCGTCGCTCGATCCCCTGGGGGCGACGCGCGTGGACGCGCGCAACGACCGTCGACTGGTTCGCGCGCTCGAAGTCACCCTTGGTTCGGGCCGCCCCTTTTCTTCCTACGGACCGGGCCTGGACTCCTACGGCGACGTACGCGTCGTCCAGATCGGCCTCGCACGGTCCCTCGAGGAGCTCGACGCGCGCATCGAGGAGCGCTTCGCGCACTTTCTCGCGCACGGCCTGGTAGAGGAGGTGCGCGCTCTCAGCGCGCGGGGCCTCAGTCGCACCGCGCGCCAAGCGGTGGGCTATCGCGAACTGCTCGCCCACGTCGAAGAGGGCGAGGATCTCGCGTCGTGCGTGCGCGCGGCGATTGCTCACACGCGCCGTCTGGCGCGCCGTCAACTGCGCTGGTTCCGGCGTGATCCTCGCATTGAGTGGTTCGACGACGAGGGCGACGCCCTCGCGCGTGCCCAGGAGGTGCTGCGCGCCGCGCAGCCATCTGGAAAACTGAACTCGTGACGGCGCGGCGACTGCAGAAGTGGCACGGGGCGGGCAACGACTTCCTCGTAGACGTCGTCTCGCCCGGTGAGGGCGCGTGGTGGAACGGCGCACGCGCTCGGGCCATCTGCGCGCGCCACGACGGCTTTGGCGCCGACGGGCTGATCGTGGCCGAAGTGGGCGAGCGCGTCACGATGACGCTCTTCAACGCCGACGGCACCACGGCTGAGATGTCGGGTAACGGCGTGCGCTGCCTGGTCGGGGCCGTCGTGCGCTCGCGCGCTCTTTCGGGAGATCACCTCGACGTCTACACGCTGGCCGGAACTCGCTCGGTGACCTTCTCGCTCGCGGGCACGACCGGCTGGGCGAGCGTCGCCATGGGACCGGTCAGCCTCGCCGCGCCCCTTGAGGGCTCGCTCGGCGTGGCTCACGTGGGCAATCCGCACGTCGTGGTGCGCGACGTGCGCGAGTGGGACGACGCCCAGCGCGAGCGTCTCGCGGCTCGCCTCAGTGACGAGGTGGGCGGGGCGAACGTCGAGTTCGTCACGGTCGAC
>JAJYAC010000074.1 GCA_021779735.1 Actinomycetes bacterium | reverse complement strand
GCCTCGTTCTCGCCGCGTCGCGTGAGACGCAGTGAGTGCGCGGACATAGTCTCCCCATTTCCGACCGGTGAAGGCAGAGTACGTCGCTATCGCGCGAGACACCTAGGGCAGAAAGTCACGCCGGCTGTCGGATGGTCACGGTCGTAGACTACGGGTATCGCCCCGTGGCGAACGAAGCCGTAGGGATGGTGCTGTGACGACTGTTGCGCCTCGAGCGTTTTCACCCTGGCTCATCCAAGGTGGGATGGGCATCGCGATCTCGGGCTGGCCGCTGGCTCGTGCGGTCTCGCGCGCCGGACAGCTCGGCGTAGTCTCGGGCACGGCCATCGACGCGGTCTTCGCGCGACGTCTCCAGAACGAGGGTGTGAGCGACGCCCTGCGCGCGGTGCTCGAGCGCTTCCCGGTCCAGAGCATCGTCGAGAGAGTCCTCGCCCAGTTCGCCCAGACGCGTCGCGCCGTCTCTGACGCGTACCAGAACCTCGTCATGCTCACGCATCGCAGCTCCGAGCACGCCCACGACCTGCTCGTGCTCGCCGCCTACGCCGAGGTCGCCCTGGCCAAGGACGGACACGACGGCCGCGTCGGCATGAACCTGCTCACCAAGGTCCAGGTACCCACGGCCCCCACGCTGCTCGGGGCCATCTTGGCTAACTGCGACTACGTCGTCATGGGTGCGGGTGTTCCCACCCACATCCCCGGCACGCTCGCGAGCCTCGCGGCGGGCGAGCCGGTGGACATGCCCCTCGACGTCGTGGGCGAGACGCCCTCGACGCGTCGACTGCGCTTCGTGCCCGAGCGCTACCTGCCCACGCGCGCCCTGCGTGCGCCCAAGTTCCTCGGCGTGGTGTCTTCTCACGTGCTCGCCACCGCACTGGCCAAGCGCTCGAACGGACCCGTGGAGGGCTTCGTCCTCGAGCGGCCCAACGCCGGGGGCCACAACGCACCCCCACGAGGCGCCTACGAGGTCGACGAGCGCGGCGAACCCATCTACGGACCCCGCGACGAGGTGAAGTACGAGGCCATGGTCGAGCTAGGTCGGCCGTTTTGGATCGGCGGCGGAGTGACCCACGCGCGCGACGTCGCCGACGCCCTCGCCCTCGGAGCCACGGGCGTACAGGTCGGCACGCTCTTCGCCTACTGCGAGGAGTCGGGCATGGAGCCCGCCTTGCGCGCGCAGATGCTCAAGACCATCGCCGAGGGCGACGTCACGGTCACCACGTCACTGACGGCCTCGTCGACGGGATATCCCTTCAAGGTCGTCGCCGCGCCGGGCAGCATCGCCGATCCCGCGGTCTACGACGAGCGCACGCGCAAGTGCGACCTCGGATACCTGCGTGAGGCCTACGCCAAGGCCGACGGCACCCTCGGGTACCGCTGCGCGGCCGAGCCGGTGTCGGCCTACGTGCGCAAGGGTGGCGACCCGGCCGCGACCAAGGGTTCGGTCTGCCTGTGCAACGGACTGATGGCGACCTGCGGACTGGGACAGGTGCGAAGCGACGGGCGCGTCGAAGCGCCCCTGCTCACCAGTGGCGACTCGCTCAACGACGTGCGCGACCTACTCGACGGCCGCTCGTCCTATCACGCGAGCGACGTGATTGACTACCTGGGCGCGGGCCTGACGTCGTCCTAGGCGAAGTCCTCCTCGCGATACTCCCCGGGGGCTCGCTCACTCGCGCGTTCGCTCTCCACCTGGCGTAGCTGGACTCGGCGGATCTTGCCGCTGATCGTCTTGGGCAGCTCGGCGAACTCGAGACGGCGCACGCGCTTGTAGCCCGCGAGACGATCTCGGCAGTGGCGAAGGATGTCGCCGGCCAACTCCCTCGAGGGCGTGACGCCCGCAACGAGGCTGACGTAGGCCTTGGGCACGAAGAGCTTCATCTCGTCGGGGGCCGGCACCACCGCCGCCTCGGCGACGGCCGGGTGCTCGATCAAGACGCTCTCGAGTTCGAAGGGGCTGATGCGATAGTCACTCGACTTGAAGACGTCGTCGGTGCGTCCCACGTACGTGACGTAGCCGTCTTCGTCGCGACGGGCGATGTCGCCCGTGTGATAGCGACCGCCGGCGAAGGCGGCCGCGTTGCGCGCCTCGTCCGCGCCCCCCTCGAGGCGATAGCCCGTCATCACACCCACCGGGCGCTCGGGCGAGAGCGCGACGCAGATCTCACCCTCGCTCGCGACCTCATCGGAGGCGGGGTTCACGAGCTCGATGCGATAACCCGGAATCGGCCGCCCCATGGAGCCGGGCTTGACCACCTGGCCGGGCGTGTTGCCCACCTGCACCGTGGTTTCGGTCTGGCCGAATCCGTCGCGAATGGTCAGTCCCCACGCTCGCTCGACGCGATCGATCACCTCGGCGTTGAGCGGTTCGCCCGCGCCCACCACCTCGCGCAGCGAGAGCTGCCAGTGGGCGAGGTCCTGTTGGATCAGCATGCGCCAGACCGTCGGTGGCGCGCAGAACGTCGTGACCCGTGCCTCGGCCAACACGTCGAGCATCGCCACCGCGTCGAAGCGCTCGTAGTTGAACAGGCACGTCGTCGCCCCGGCGATCCAGGGCGCGAAGACGCAACTCCAGGCGTGCTTGGCCCACCCGGGGCTCGAGACGTTGAGGTGAACGTCGCCGGGGCGAATGCCGATCCAGTACATCGTCGAGAGGTGGCCAATCGGGTAACTCGCGTGGGTGTGCTCGACCATCTTGGGTAGCGCCGTCGTGCCCGACGTGAAGTAGATGAGCAGCGGGTCACTCGCGCGCGTGAGCCCTTGGGGCGTGAACGCCTCGCTCGCGAGCGCGCTCTCGGCGTAGTCGTGCCAGCCGGGTCGCGAAGCGCCCACGACGATCTTGGCGAAGCCGCCGGCCAACGCGTCGACACGCTCGGCCACGTCAGCGCGCACAATCACCGCGCTCGCGTGTGAGCGGCCCACCCGGTCCGCGAGGTCATCGACGGTCAACAGCGTCGTCGCCGGAATGATGACCGCGCCGAGCTTCATCGCGGCGAGGGTCACCTCCCAGAGCTCGACCTGGTTGCCCAGTACGACGAGCACGCGCGCGCCGCGACTCACGCCACGCTCGGCGAGCCAGTTGGCCACCTGACTGGAGCGTCGCGACATGACGGCGAAGCTGTAGGAGCGATCCGTGCGATCGTCTTCGATAATGCGTAGCGCCGTCGCCTCGGGCGTCTCGGCCGCGAGGACCGCGTCGAACCAGTCCAGCGCGAAGTTGAAGTACTCGGGCCGCGGCCACGTGAATTGTTCGTAGGCTCGCGCGTAGTCGAGTCGCGCCTCGACGAGAAAGTCGCGCGCCGCGCGAAACGTGTCGGAATGTGAAGTCATAGTCCCACCTTTCGCTACCAGTACTACTCCACCGCGACATCGGGTGAGAACCGTTGATCACACAGCCCTGGTTTAGAGTGAGCGCGTGAGTCGACTCGCCCACGCGTTGCGCCACAGCGTGCGCGTCGACGCGCCCTCACTCTCACCCGTCGTGGGAGCGGTGACCGCCGTGCCGGTCGTGGTCGTATTTCTCGCCGGGCTGAGCGTGCACTCGACCACCGGGGCTATCGCCATGGCCGTGGGCGCGAACCTCGTGGCGATCGTCTCGTTGGTGGGCGCACCGCGCATCTCGCTTCGCCTCGCGGTGGCCGACGCGCTCGCCATGGGACTGTCCGCCTTCGTGGGCACGGCCAGTGCCGGCACACCCTGGCTACACCTGGCCCTCCTGGTGCCGTGGTGCTTCGGGGCCGGCCTGCTCGTCGCCTTCGGTCAGACCCAGGGGGCCGTGGGCTCTCAAGCCGTCATTGCCTACACGGTGCTCGGGCGCTTCGCCGGCTCGCTCACCCTGGCGACGCACCTGGGCCTGCTCGTCGCCCTCGGCGCGCTCGTGGAGGTCGGCGCGCTCGTGATCTTGCGACTGCCGCCCAGTCTTCGCTACCAGCGAAACCAGCTCGCGCGCGCCTGCGAGGCGGTCGCCGCCCTCGCTCGCTCGAGTCCCGACACGTCGGCGATCGCCGCACTCGACGTGGTCGACGACGTCGAACGCGACCTCGATCGCCCCACGCTCTTTGGCCGGCGCGACGTGGCGGCGCTGCGCTCCATCTTCACTCAGGTAACGCGCACCCGACTCGAGCTGACGACCCTCGCGGGGCTGCGCGAGCGCCTCGTGGACGCCTCGAGCGCCACCAGGCTTCGCGTGGGTACCGACGTCGTGGCCAACGCGCTCGAGGGTCTGGCCCACCAACTGCGCCGCCGCGGCGCGCCCGGCTCGTGGGCCGACTACGGCGCGTCGATGCAGCTCGTACTCGCCAGCTTCGACGTGCCCGAAGAGGGCGCGAGCGACCTCGACGTGATCACGGCCCAGGGCGCGTCACACCTGCGCGCGATCTCCGGACAGCTGCGCGCGGCCTGGAACCTCGCGAGCGATCCGAGTCTCGACGACGGTCGCCACGCCTGGCGCGCCGGGCGCAGCGTGATCGCCGACCCCCACGTCGCCCAGCTCGACAGCGCGATTGACGTGCTGCGCGCGAGCGTGACGAGCGTGACCCCGGCGCTGCGCCACGCCATTCGCCTCGCCGTGGCCGTGCCGACGTCGGTGGTGCTCGCCACCTGGTGGCACCTGCCGCGCGGCTACTGGCTCGCCTTCGCGGTGACGGTGATTTTGAAGCCCGACTACTCGAGCATTCTTCGCCTGGGCGTGGGCCGCGTCGTGGGCACCGCGCTGGGCGCGAGCGCGGCCGCTCTTCTCATCAGCGGCCTGCACCCCAGCGCGGGCGCGAGCGCCGTTCTCATCGCCGTGTGCGCCTGGGCCGCCTACACGACGTGGTCGGCCAACTTTTCTCTGTCCATTGGCTTCATCAC
>JAJYAC010000073.1 GCA_021779735.1 Actinomycetes bacterium | reverse complement strand
GTTGATGGAGTCCCACACGTGATTTGCCGACGCGAGGCCCACGAGCTCGCTGCGGCTCACGCCGAGCACCGCGCAGGCCGTCTCATTGCAGTCAACAATCACGCCCGCGCTATCTCGCAGGATCACTCCGGTGTGGGAGGACTCGAGAATCTCGGCGAAGTCGACCAGGTCCGTCAGCGATCCCGACCGGCCCACGTGATTCGCACCGTTCACCACACCGCCCCCGACTACGAGCGCCGGTTGGTTGTCACCTGATCCGTCGCCTCGTGGGGCCGAGATTAGTACCGGGGGCCCGCTGAGGGGTAGACGCTACAAGCCCCGCGCCGCGAGCATGACTCGTGGCGCGGGGCCCGACTAACTAGTTGCCGTCGCCGCCCTGGCTCGACTCGGAGTCGTGCTCGCCTCGCGAGGGCAAGATGCCCACCACGCCGGCGTACGTCGGATTGGCCGACGACGGCACCACGATCACCTGGCCACCGGGGTGCACGCTGGCGACCGTGACGTGGGTCGTACCACTCAAGTAAACAGTTGAGCCGTTGAGACCGAAGGTCGCCACCGCTCCCGAGGACGAACGCACCGTAATCGAGGTGGACGTCACGCTCACAACGGTGCGCGGGGTCGGCGCGCTGAGTGTCGCGGTGCGTGCCACCACTGGTGTCGCGGCGCTCGTGGAGGCCAGGGTCGCCGCCGCCGGCGCGCTCGTAGCCGTCGTGACGCCACTGACGGGCGCCACAGCGCTCGCGGTGGTGTGGGTGACCTGCGTCGCCGACGCGGCGCTCAAGTGCGAGCCCAACGTGGCCAAGTTGGCGGCCCCAATTCCCGCTCCCACCGACAAGGCCGCGGTCAGCGCCCAGATGCCCGTGCGCTTGGCCCTCTTAGCAGTTGATCGATACATGGTTACCTCCTCGGTGTCCGCGATTCGGACTTGATAACAGGATGGCGGGGGTTCCTGGGCGTGCTCTGTGGGCCGAGTAATCGCCACCTAAGACTTTCTCGAATCCCCTCTTATCTGCGGGCGGTTCCCTCGCGAGTGCCCATAACCTCTACGCCGATCGAGGACTCGAGACTTCACGCACCATGACGTCGTCCACTAGCATCCCTGGGCGGAGGTGAGCTGATGCGAGCGAGGCGGGCCCTGGTCGCATTACTTGGCGTCGGACTCGCGTGCGCGGGGACGAGTCAAGCGCTGGGAGCCGGTGGCTATCGTCCTTTCACGAATCCACGCGCGGCGATCACTCCAGTTCCCGACATCTTCGCCACCGCACCTAACGCGTGCTTCTCCGACGGATTCTCGTCGAAGGCCTGTGAGTTGTTCGTGGCGAGCGCCATCGATCACGCTCGCGCCCTCGAAGGTGTTCGCCCACTGGCCCTGCCGCGCAACTGGCTTTCACTCACCGCGAGCCAACAGGTCTTCGTTGTTGTCAATCTCGAGAGAGTTGATCGCGGCTACCCGCCCTACCTAGGGATAAATGCCGCACTCAGCGCTGACGCGCAGCGAACCGCCCACACGCACACCTACAGCGCCCTCACCGGATTCCCGCTCGCCAGTGCCTCGCGGGGCGAAGCGACGTACTTTCGCGGCACTGCCTTCACGATGCCGAGCGCGCTCTACGCCGACTACATATTGATGTACAACAGTCTCTTTCTCCAATCGGGCGCCCCGCGTGGCTGCACGAGCGACGCCGCACTCGCCTGCTGGGAAGTCCGCGACGGGCTAATGGGATGGTCGACGGCGCTGGAGCCGGGAGTGGGCCTGGGATGTAGAACCTGTGAGGTGGGGGTAGCGACGACGGTGCTGAGCCCCACTTACCAGCTGACGGTGTACTACGTGGCACGGCCCCAGCGCACGCCACCGCCGCTCACCTTCACGTGGTCACGTGAGAAGCGCTTCCTCAGCCCCGCCCCTGGGCCCACTACGAGCACGATAGCTACGACGACCACGACGCCCGCCACGACCACCACCTCGGGAACCACGCCTCTCGCGATGTCGGGACCAGCGTCGCCGTGACTCCCCGGCGCGCCCACGGCGAACTCAATCACGAGGGCCCGAGCTAGCGCGGGTTCGCCAAATGGAGGCGGCGTCCGGATTCGAACCGGAGTACGGGGCTTTGCAGGCCCCTGCCTAACCACTCGGCCACGCCGCCAGAAGGATTCATCCTACCCGGTGCGCGCGAAGAAACCTCGCGACGCGCCAGGTAACGATCGTGTGACGAGGGGGTTCGTGCGGGATTCTCGCGGCGCGGGCCCGTTATCGTGAGAACGTGAAGCGCTACTGGGGGGCCGGCGTGGCCCTCGCCGTCAGTCTCGTGGGGACCACGGGTGTCGCGGGTGCCGCGAGCGCCCAGGCGGTGCGCTCGTCCGTGACCGGGACGATTAGCGCGAGCATGCCCCTCGTGCGCCTGGCCTTTGCGAGTGACGTGTCGGCCTCGCAGTTGCCGCGCCTCGTGGTGCGCCCCGCCCTCACGACCACCTGGCAACAGATCGGTCCGCGCGAAGTTCAGGCCGTCGTCTCGGGCGCGCTGTCGCCTCTCACGCGCTACGTGATGGACGTGCCCACGCGCGTCTCGTGCGCCGCGCGCTGTGCGGTGCTCGCGAGTTCGCCACGCGCGACGAGCGCGATCGCCGACGTTGCCTTCGAAGAGCAGCTCCTCGCGAGCTTGGGCTACCTGCCGCTGCGCTTCACCCCGCTCATTCCCGGCGCCGACCCCACCCAGCCCACGCCCGGTACCTACACCTGGGACTACCCCGCCCTGCCCGCGAGCCTCGCCGCCCAGTGGCGCGCGGGCCAGGCCAACGTGCTCGCGACTGGAGCCCTCATGGCCTTTCAGAGCGACCACCAGCTCGCGAGCACCGGCGTCGCCAACGTCGCGACCTGGAACGCGCTGTCTCTTGCGGTCGAGGACCACGCTCTCGACACCCACCCGTACAGCTACGTCGCGGTCTCCATGGCCTCGCCCGAGACCCTCACCCTCTACGTCGGCGGCGTCAAGCGCTTCCACACCCTCGTCAACACCGGCATCTCGGTCTCGCCCACCGCGACGGGCACGTACCCGGTGTACCTGCGCTACACCAGCCAGACGATGTCGGGGACGAATCCCGACGGCACCCACTACTCGGATCCGGGCATCCCGTGGGTCTCGTACTTCAATGGTGGCGACGCCCTGCACGGCTTCATCCGCGCCACCTACGGCTGGCCCCAGAGCCTGGGCTGTGTCGAGATGCCCTTCGCCGCGGCCCAGACGATCTGGCCCTCAACGCCCATCGGCACCCTCGTCAGCGTCGCCTAGGGCGGGCCCGAAGGCGTAACGCCCTCGTTGGGTGGCCAACTCGCCGATCTCGCTGGCGCGCGAGAGCGCATCGTTGCCGTAGCGCCGACGCACCTCATCGACCGCGTCGCGCAGCGCCGCGTGGGCGACCTGACGCGAGCGCGACTCCTCCAGCGCGCGCTGGCGCGTCTCCTGGGCGCTGGCCACGGCGAAGCTGAGCTGGACCTCGCTCGAACCGCGGGCGAGAAAGCTCGACGCGTGGATCCCGAGCAAGCGCACCGCGCGCGAGGTGTCCACGCCGGCGAGCAGCGCCTCGCTGATGCGAAAGATCGCCTCGTCGTCGTCCACGCCAAAGGCCAGGGTCTGGCTGCGCGAGAGCGACTCGCGGTCGTCAAAGCGCACCACGATGCTCAGCGTGCGCGCGAGCTGGTGGCGCTCGCGCAACGCGCGCGAGATCACGCCGGCGTGCACGCGCGCGGCCGCCACCACCTCTCCTCCCACCAGAGAGCGCGCGAAGGTCTGCTCGTGACCGAGGGACTTCACGCGACGGTCCGAGACGACCTCGCGCGGGTCCTCGCCGCGCGCGAAGGACGCGAGCGTGGCGGCGAGCGCGGGACCCAGGTGAGAGGCCAGGTCGCGCTCGTCGACGCGCGCGACGTCGCGCACGTGCGTGAGACCCAGCGACGTCAGCTTGGCCGCGGTCGCCGGGCCCACGCCCCAGAGCGCGCGCACGGGCAGTTCGGCGAGCCAGCGCGCCTCGGTCGCGGGATCGACGTAGAAGACTCCCGGGCCCGCCACCAGCTGGCCGCGCACCACGCGCGCCTTGGCCTCGCGCGAGGCCAGCTTGGCGAAGAGCTTGTTGCGCGCCACGCCAATCCCACAGTCGAGACGCAGCTCGTCCACCACGCGCGCGCGGAGTGCGCGCGCGGCCTCGACGGGGCGCACCCCCCGGCGTGCGAGGCCCGTCAGGTCACAGAAGAGCTCGTCGAGGCCAATGGCCTCGTAGCGGCTCGTGGTGTCGGCCACGATGGCGCGAAACTGCTGAGAGATCTCCTCGTAGCGATCAAAGCGCCCGGGGCGAATCACGAGGTTCGCACAGCGCCGCAGCGCGGTCACCGAGGCCATGCCGCTCGCCACGCCGTAGCGACGCGCCTCGTAGCTCGCGCTCGCGATCACCCCGCGCGCGCCCGCGCCCCCCACGGCCACGGGTCGTCCGCGCAGCGAGGGATCGTCGAGGACCTCGACGCTCGCGAAGAAGGCGTCGAGGTCGACGTGCAGAATCGGCGCCTCGGCGAGCGAGGGCTCCCTAGAGCGAGAGTTCCAGGTGTCGGAAGGCTTCACCGAAGGCCACCCCGATCTCGCGCCCGGCGCGCTCAGCGCGCGCGTAGACCACCTCGCGCACCCCGCCGGTGTCGTCGCCGAGCTGGGACGCGTGCGCGAGGATCGCCTTGACCTTGGTGTCGATGCTGAGCGTGACGTCGACGACCACGTCGGCCTCGTGGGTGCCCGAGAGCAACAGGTGCGACACCCCGTGCGCCGGCCCGGCGTCGGGAAAGTAGAGGGGCATCGCCGCCGCCGGGGCCACCGCGTCGACGAGCGCCCATCCCGTCTCGCGGTGGTC
>JAJYAC010000072.1 GCA_021779735.1 Actinomycetes bacterium | reverse complement strand
GACGGGACTCAAGACCTACGTCGTCTTGGGCTTTGGACTACTCGCCGGGGGCGGTTTCATCGCCGCCAACTTCTTCACCCAGGTTCAAGCGCGCGTCAGCCTGTGGCTCGACCCGTGGTCGGCGGCCCACTTCGCCTTTTCCAACCAGCTCGCCTACGGCTGGTTCTCCCTCGCGGCCGGCGGCATCACCGGCACGGGCCTCGGGCTGGGCCAGAGCGGCACCGTCTCGGAGATCACCTCGGACATGATCCTCGCGGCCGTCGGCGAGGAGCTGGGATTCATCGGCATCATCTTGGTGCTCGCGCTCTTCACCCTCTTCGTGGGCGAGGGCTTTCGCATCGCCCAGCGAGCCCACTCGGACTACGTGCGTCTCGCGGCGACCGCGCTGACCGCCACCGTGGGCATCCAGGCCTTCGTCATCATGGCCGGCGTACTGCGCCTCTTGCCCTTTACCGGCATCACGCTGCCCTTCATGGCCTACGGGGGCAGTTCTCTGCTCGCGAACTACATCATCGTGGCCCTGCTGCTGCGCATCAGTGACGAGAACGCCGCGGAGTTGCGCGGCGGTGAGATCCGCGCGCTCGCCTTTAACGATCTCTGACGCGCTAGCGGCAACGAGCGCCCAGCAATTACGCTTCGCGAGTGACCCGACTCGTAGAGGACCCCGCGACGCGCACGCGCTGGGCGCCGATGGAGTCGTCGCACTTTCGCGGTGACATCCAGGGGCTGCGCGCGTTGGCGGTCATCCTGGTCATCCTCAATCACGCCTCCGTGCCCGGTCTCGAGGGCGGCTACGTCGGCGTCGACGTCTTCTTCGTCATCAGCGGCTACGTCATCACCACCCTGTTGTGGCGCCAACCCCCCCACCAACTCTGGCGCAACCTCACGGCCTTTTACGCCCGACGCGTCCGACGCATCGTGCCCGCCGCCACGCTCGTTCTCACCCTCACCGTCGTCGTGGCCTACTTGAGCCTGGGAAGCCGATTCAGCCCCGAGTTGCTCGGCGACGTGCGGTGGGCCTCGCTCTTTGGCGCGAACTTTCGTCTCATCGCCACGGGGTCGAACTACTTCATCCCCGGCGTCGCGCCGTCGCTCGTCACCCACTTCTGGTCCCTCGGCGTCGAAGAGCAGTTCTACCTCGTCTACCCCCTCGTCGTCTTGGTGACGCTGCGCGCGATCTCGCCAAGACAGCGTCGCGCGACTCTCTTCGCCGTCGTGGCCGTTGGCGTCGTGGCGTCGGCGATCTGGTCCTTCCACGTGACGCCCGTGAACGCCGTCGTCGCCTACTACTCGCCTCTCACCCGCTTCTGGGAGCTTGGACTGGGCGGGCTCGTCGCCCTCGTTCCCCCGGACTGGGCCAGACGCACGCCACGCACCAACGCCATACTCGCGGTGCTCGCCCTCCTCGGTCTGGGCTACGCCGTGACGTCACTCAATGACACGAGCCAGTACCCCGGCGTGCTCGCCTGGGGACCGTGCGCGGCGAGCGCCGTGCTGTTGTGGACGGGCACCGCCCAGTCGCGCGGTGGTCCGGCGACGTGGCTCGCCTGGCGGCCGTGTCGCTACGTGGGCGACATCTCCTACTCGCTCTACCTCTACCACTACGCGTGGCTGATGACTCCTCTCATGTGGGCGACGCCGCCGCACGTCTGGTGGGCGCGCGCCGCGGAGGTCGCCGGCGCCTTTCTCTGCGCGGTGGCCTCGTACCACGTGCTCGAGAACCCCCTGCGTCGCTCCGCGGCACTGAGCCGCGATCACTGGGCGGTGGCCCTACTTCTCCTAGTGTGTGTCGCGCTGTCGTGGAACGCGACGCTGCTCGTGGGACATCTGGGACACTTCCCCGCCTTCTCCCTCAGCCACTGATTCCCATCGGGTGACTCGGGGGCAGGGCCACGTGCAGGGTGCTCGAGAGCGCCTTGAGGACGGCGGTGGCGAAAATGTCCTCGCCAATCACGCTGAAGTGGATGCCGTCGCTCGCGCGCAAGATCTGCACGCTGGCGCCCACGCGCGCGCTCGCGCGGTAGTGGCCCGAGGGCGTCGCGAAGAGGGCCGACGTCGAGAGGAAGATCGCCCCGGGGGCGCGGGCCACACTCGCGGCGAAGAGCGAGTTGAGCAAACTCACCCCCTGGTTGTAGCCGACCGGGCGCATCACGGGAAGTCCCACCCACATCACGTAGGCGTGGGCGCGATGGGCTAGCGCGAGCATGTGGGTGACGCGAGCCGAGTACTCATCTCGCCACGCCTGATTGGCGAAGGCCAACGCGCCGCCCTTGACCGCGATGCCCTGCTGGTCGTTCGCGCCCAGGCAGATGACGACGACGTTGGGGCGGTACTGACGCAACAAGAGCGCGAGGTGCTGGGGCCAGTTGTAGAACCACGTCGCCGACAGCCCCGTTGAGGAGCGGCCCGCGGCCACGAGGTGAAGCCCCCTCACCGTGGTGATCTCGCGCCCCAGCGCCCAGCCCAACTCAGTGCCGAGCGAGTCGCCGATCTCAAGAATCCGACAGTGGCCCAGCGCCGAGGGGGCCACGCGAGTCCTCGTCGGAGAGCCACCCGGCGCCGCGCTCGTACTCGTGGCCGGACTTGCGGGCGCGTCCACCTCGTGAAAGCCACAGCCGCGCGCCGCGAAGTTCGCGAGCGGGCCCACCACCGAGCCGCTCGTGAGTGCCGAGGGGCTCGTGGTCGTCGTCGCCACGCTCGTCGTTGAGGTGGACGTACTCGTGGCCACGAGGCTCGTCGTGCTCGTCACACCCGACGCGTGGCTGTCGAGTCGCGTGAGCCAGGTGCCCGACGCCACGAGTGCCGTCAGCAGGACCAGGAGAACGGTCCGTACCGGCCAGCGGCGCGTGTCGTGGGGCTCTCGCGCGTTCTGCTGGCCGTACGCCACGTTTCTCCCTCGAAAATCCCCTCCAGGCCCGAGTTATGTTTCCGAGGATAGCGCGACGGCGCGAGGGTTCACGCGTCCTCGCGCGAGAGGATCGACTCCTCGCACAGCACCGGCGCCGGCACGCGCTGGCGCAACGCCAAGTTCAGGGCGTCGCTCGTGCGACAGTCGAAGACCTCGCGACCCTGGGGCGTCATAACGTCGAGTTCGGCGTAGAAGACGCCCGCCTCCAGACGCACGATGCGCGCCGCGACGACGTCGGTGCGAAAACGCGAGAGCATCGTGGTGGCCAGCTCGTGGGTTCCGGGACGTCGCCCCGGGATCTGATACAGCGCCTGAAAGAGCGACTGCGCGTCGCTGAGGGCGAGGGGAATGGACAGACTGCGATAGGGCGCCTCGGCCTCCATGAGGTGCACTTCGGGCGATGCGTCACCGAGTTCGAAGAGCACGGACTCCACGCTCATCACGCGAAACGTCGCGGCGCTCTCGGTCTCGTGAGTCTCGTCGCTGAGTGCCTCCTCGGGGGGCGCCGACGCGCCAGTCGTGGGCGTCTCGGGGCTCTCGGCGTCGGCCCCGCTCTCCTCGGAAGCCTGGTTGTCGGGAACGTCACTCATCGGATGCAGGCTAATTGGTCGAGCGCCGTGAGACGGACAAGACGAGGCCGCCCGCGGTGTAGAACACGAGAGCGGCCGACCCGCCGTAGCTGAGAAACGGCAGCGGGATACCAGTCACCGGCATGATGCCCATCGTCATGCCGATGTTCTCAAAGCAGCTGAAGGCGAAGAAGATGAACACCCCGAGGCTCAGCACGCGCCCCATCGTGTCGCGCGAGTTGCGTCCGATGACGAACATGCGCCACGCGACGAAGGCGAGCAACAAGACAATCGCCACCGAGCCAATGAAGCCCAACTGCTCGCCAATGGCGGTGAAGATGAAGTCCGTTCGCTGTTCGGGCACGTAGCCGAGCACCGTCTGGAGTCCCTTAAAGAGGCCCGCGCCGTGCAGCCCGCCCGAGCCAATGGCGCTCTTGGCGTTACTCACCTCGTAGATCAGCGGCGCCAGCGCGGGGTTCGTCGAGTTCTGGTTGAGAAACGACACGAAGCGGTCGACCTGGTAGCGGTGGAGCAACTGGAAGTACACCGCGCCGGCCACGCCGATCGAGCCCACGATCGCGAGGAAGCTCATGAAGCGCGGCGGAACCCCGGCGATCACCATCATCGCCGAGACCACGAGCACGATGATGATCGCCGTACCGAGGTCCGGCTGGAGGACGATCATGCCCAGGGGCACCGCGGCCATGACGAGGAGTCGCACGACGTCGTACATGGTGAGGCCCTCGGGGCGGCGGTGCGCGTAGGTCGCCACCGCGAGGATGATGATGAGCACCGTGAACTCACTGGGCTGGATCTGGATGAGGCCCAAGTTGTACCACCGCTGGGCGCCGAGGGAGCTCTGTCCCACGACGAACACCCCCGCCAGGCCCAGGAGAGACATCACGTAGAGAGGCGTCGCCAGCACCTCAAAGCGCCGATAGTCAAAGAGGGAGATGACGTACATGATGACGATTCCCGCGACCACGAAGATGCCCTGGCGCTCGAGGTAGTAGTGCGGGTTGTAGCCGGCGTTGGCCAACGGCGCGCGCGTCGCGCTGTAGATCATGAACGCGCCAATGAGTCCGAGCGCGACCAGTCCCCACATCAGCCCGAGGTCGAGGCGATCCCGGCTGCGCAGGCGGTCAGTAATCGCCGCCAACGTGTCGGTCACTCAAGAACCTCCCGCAATGCCTCACCGCTCACTGGTACGCCCCACCACCACGTCATCTGGCGAGCGGCCTGGTGGGCCAGCATCGCCAAGCCGTTGGCGCACGCACAGCCGCGCTCCTCGTGGGCCGCCAGCCACGCCGATCGGCGTGGCTCATAGGTTATGTCCACCGCGATCGTGTCTTCGGTCACCGAGCCCAGCACCTGATCAACGCGGCCCGTGACCGGCGTGGTGTTGATGACCAGGTCGAGGG
>JAJYAC010000071.1 GCA_021779735.1 Actinomycetes bacterium | reverse complement strand
TGCTCCGGGGTGAGCCCGTCAAGCAGGTCCGTCGAAAAGGTTGCCTCGCCCGCCATGATGCCCTCGACGCTACCGGCGAGCGGTGACGCGCCGTCGCCTCAGTATCCTGAAGGCGTGCTCACAGCCCTCGGAGATGGTTCCCTGTTCGGTGAATCCTTCGGCGAGGGCCCCGTTCGGGTGGTCTGGTTGCACGGCTGGGCGCGCCGGGGAGAAGATTTCGCCGGCGCGGCGAGGTTGCTCGCCGCGCGCGGCGTCGCCTCCCTCGCCCTCGACTTGCCGGGCTTTGGCGCCTCACCCGCGCCCGCGCGCGCCGGCGGCGCGCGCTACTACGCCGAGATCGTGGCGCCCGCGTTGGACGAGCTCGAAGAGAACGTCGTGCTCGTGGGACACTCCTTCGGCGGCACCGTCGCGACCGTCTTGGCGGCGCGGGCGCCGGCTCGCTACCACGCCCTGGTTCTCACCGGCGCGCCCGTGCTGCGCGCGGGCAGCGGTCGCGCGCCGTGGCGGTACCGGCTCGTGCGCGCCGCGGCGAGGTACCACCTCGTGTCGCCCGCCCGCCTCGAAAGCGCCCGACAGCGCTACGGCTCGCTCGACTACCGGCGCGCGAGCGGCATCATGCGCGACGTGCTCGTGGCGACGGTCAACGAGAGCTTCGAGTCAGAGCTCGCTCACCTCGCGGTGCCCACGAACTTGCTCTGGGGTGAACTCGACGCCGAGGTCGCGCTCGCGATCGCCCAGCGCGCCCGCGAGATCGTCACCGCGCCCACCACCTTGCGCGTGCTGACGGGCGTGGGCCACCTCGTGCCGACGCAGGCGCCCGAAGCGCTGGCTGACGCCGTGTACGAGGCGCTGGCGTGATCGTGATAGTCGCCCTGGGCGTGGTGGGCCTCGCGATGGCCTTCGCCGCGCAGATGGCGCGTTGGCTGCGCGTGCTCCAACGCGAGCACTACGACCCGCGTTCGATGATCCGCTTCCTGGGTCGCTGGTCGTCACCCCCGGTGGGCCCCGCGTCGGCGCCGGTGCGAATCCGCGACCGGCGCCCCGTGACGCTCAGTCACGTCTTGGTAGTGGTCTTCGTGGTGGCGCTCGCCCTACACAGTGACGCGTGGGTCGTGGCGACGACGATTCTCTACGGCCTCTTCGCCCCCACTGGACTCGGGCTGCGAGGGCGAACGGGCGCGCTGCGCTTCACTCGGCGCGCGACGCTCATCGCCCTGTGTGCGAGCGCCGTCGCTCTCGCGATCTCGCTGGCCGGCACCTTTAGCGCTCGACCTTGGCTCCTGGGCGCCGCGGTGGTGTGGGCCGTGCCCATGTTGCTCGACGTGACCACGAGGCTCCTCGCCCCCTACGAACGGCGCCAAGCCCGACGTTTCGTCGAGCTCGCGACGCGGCGCCTGGCCAGCGTGCACCCTCGCGTCGTAGCCATCACTGGGTCCTACGGCAAGACCTCGACGAAGAATCACCTGGCGGACCTGCTCGCGGGCGCCGGAGTCGTCGCCTCGCCGGCGAGCTTTAACAACCAGGCCGGCCTCTCGCGCGCGATCAACGAGAACCTGGTCGACGGCACTCGCGTCTTCGTGGCCGAGATGGGCACTTACGGTCCGGGCGAGATCGCGGACCTGTGCGCCTGGTGCCCACCGGAGATTGCGATCGTGACCGCCATCGGTCCCGTGCACCTAGAGCGCATGGGCTCACTCGACGTCATCGAGAGGGCGAAGTTCGAGATCACCGAACGCGCGCGCACCGTGATTCTCAACGTCGATGACGCGCGCCTCGCCGGTTGGGTCGCCCGGCTCGTCGCGCGCGGCACGAGGGTGGTGCGCGCGAGTGCGGGCGCGACGGGCGACGCCGACGTCACCGTGCGCGCCGGGGACGTCTGGCGTCTGGAAGTTGGCGGTGAGGACGTGGGAGTGTTCAGCGCCCCCCCCGGCCTGCAGGCGAGCAACGTGGCGTGCGCGGTGGCCGCGGCGCTCGAACTCGGCCTGTCTCGTGAGGAGGTGTTGTCCCGCGTGAGGATGCTGGCCCCCGTCGCGCACCGCGCCCACGTGGCGAGGGCCGAGTCGGGCGTCGTGGTCATCGACGACACGTTCAACGCCAATCCGGCGAGCGCGGAGGCCTCCCTCGCCCTGCTGCTCGCCCAGGACCTCACGGGGCGACGCGTGGTCGTCACGCCTGGTCTCATCGAACTAGGCGTCCTGGAACACGGTTCGAACATCTCGCTCGCCCAGAAGGTGATCGCGCGCGGCGCCGAGTTGTTGATTGTCGGGCGCACGAACGCTAGCGCCCTTCAGATCGGCGCCCAGGGCGCGGCCCGGCGCGTCGACACCCGAGAAGACGCCGTGGCGTGGGTGCGCGAGTCCCTCGTCACTGGCGACGGGGTGTTGTACCTGAACGATCTTCCCGACCACTACCCTTGAGTACTTGATGACGAGGCAGGTGTAACGGGTGGTCACGGCGGTTCTCTTTGGCGGGCCGAGTCCCGAGCACGACATTTCGATCTTGACGGGTCTGCAGGCCCTGCGCGAGTTGGCGCGCTCGGGCACCGACGTCGTGGGTCTCTACTGGACCAAGCTGGGCGCCTTCTACAGCGTGGCCCCGGGCGTGGAGGCGGAGGCCTTCGTCGAGGGCATCCCTCGCGGCTCGAGCGAGGTCCACTTTCGCGTCGGCGAGGGTGGGGGATTCGTGGTGCCGGCCGGCCGTCTCGGGCGCGAGCGGCGCCTCGAGATCTCCGCGGTGGTACTGGCCACCCACGGCGGCCCGGGTGAAGATGGTTCGATCCAGGCGGCGCTCGATCTTGCCCACATCGCCTACACCGGGCCCAGCGTCGCCGGTGCGGCCCTGGGCATGGACAAGTGGGCCTTCGGCGCCGTCGTCGCCGCGGCGGGTCTGGCCACCTTGCCCCGTGCGCTCTTAAGCGCCGAGACCACGTCGCTCGACTTCGCGGGCCCCTACATCTTGAAGCCGCGCTTCGGCGGGTCGTCCATTGGCATCGACGTCGTGGCCGACCTCGCGACGGCGCGCGCGCGCCTGGCGACCAACGTCCACCTCGCGCGCGGCTGCGTCGTCGAGCCCTACCGGGCCGATCTCGCCGACGTGCAGATCGCCGTGCGTACGTTTCCCGAGGTCGACCTGTCGGCGATCGAGCGGCCGCTGCGACGATCCAGCGCCGCCGAGATCCTCGACTACCGGGACAAGTACGTGGGCGGAGAGGGCATGGTATCGGCGCCCCGAGAGATTCCCGCGACCCTCGCGCCCCACCAACGCGAGCAGATCGAACACGCCGCCCGCGCGCTCGTCGAGGTGGCGTCGGTGCGCGGCGTGGCCCGCGTTGACTTCCTGGCCAACGACGACGAGCTCTACGTCAACGAGATCAACACCATCCCCGGCTCGCTCGCCAAGCACCTCTTCGTCTCGCCGCCGCTCGCCTTCTCGGACTTGCTCGCCGACCTACTCGCCGAAGCCACCGCGCGCCCGGCGCGCCACTACAGTGCGGCCGGCGCCGACGGTCTCGTTCTGCGCAGCGCCGGCTCCATCGCCGCCAAACTCGCGTAGGCGCGGCACCGACGCCAACGCACTGGCCAGCACGTCGCTGTAGGGATCGAGCAGTCGGCCGCGTTCGATGGCCCAAAAGGCGAGGTCGACGTCGCCCGTCTCGAGCGCCCAGCGTGACAGGGCCAGCGCCGCCCACTCTCCCTCGCGCAACAGTCGCGCCCAGTGACCTTCGGCGAGAAACCACTCGAAGCCGCGCAGAACGCTCGACAGTGGTTCTCCCTGCACGAGTTCGAGCGCGCCGCGTAGCGAGCTCGCGTCGCCGGAGTCTCGCGCGGCGCCCACGCGTCGGTGAAACTCCTCGACGTCGCTGTCGAGTTCGTGGGTGCTGTAGAGGCCGGCGGAACTCACGGGGTGCAGGCGCGGGCCCTGGGCGTCGACGCCCAGACTTCGTCGAATCGTGCTCGCCACGTTGGCGAGTGTGCGGGCCGAGGCGTCGACGTCGGCGTGAGCGAGCACGCGGGTGCGCAGTCGGTCCCCGGTGACGGGGTCGTGTCGGTGTAGCGCCAGGTACGCAGTCATTTCCACGCAGCGCCGCTGGAGCGGCGCTACGAAGGGCTCGACGAGACCAACGACGCGTGGTTCGGCCCGCAGCAGCTCGACACGCACCGAACGGCGCGACGGGGGTGACGCGGTGGCGTCGAGAGTCTCACGGGCGCGTGGAGAGCGCGAGCGAGTGACGACGACGCAACGAGCGGCGAGCGCCGCGTCGACCGGCGGTCCGTCGTAGACCACGAGGGTGCTGCCCAGAGCGCGCACGGCGAGTTCGCGCAGCAGTTCGGCTTCGCTCGTGGCCACGCGCAGCGATCCGTGGGCGTGCGCGCAGACGCACCCGTCGCGCAGGGTCTGCGTGCCGGTTGACTCGTGAACCCGCAGTCGGCCACCTTCGCGCGCGAAACTCACCACGGTTCCCGCGTCGTCACTGTCGAGAATCACGACACACAGTGGATCAAGGTGCGCCTCGTCGCCGGGCGCCTCGGCGTAGGCGAAGTCAGCGCGCACGCGCACGACTCCCTCTCGTCGCGTGGCGACGAGGCGGTTGAAGTGTGCGAGGAGGCCGGGGTTGGCGTGTCGCAGAATCGACAGGGAGTTCTCGACGTGATCATCGTTCGTCTCGTCGTCACTCTCGCGTAGGGCGTCGCGTCGTCGCCGTGCGGCCACCGCGAGGGCGAAGGTGCTCAACGCTGGCACCGCGGACCGCGGAGTGGGGTGGCGAGCGGCGCTGGCGGGGGCCATCTCGTGTGAGTGGCCAGAGCGTGGCGCGCTCGCGCTGAGCCCGGGGGTGAGCAGGAGTGCGGCGAGCGCCACGACGACGCCCGCGAGCCACGCGCTGCCCCCGGGTCCCGCACTCTCACCTCGACGTATGCGCACGATGTGGCGGGCCACCTGGAGGGCGAAGGCGATCCAAAACGCCGCCAACGCGACGAGGAGGCCTCGAATGAAGGTGCCGTTGCTATGGAGGTTTGCGGTA